>JADGRG010000251.1 GCA_017881145.1 Sandaracinaceae bacterium
ACGGAGGCGTCTCGCACTTCCAGGGTGTGCGCGACAACCTGCGGATCTCCTGGGTGCACACGCGGCTGGTGGTCGAAGGCTGCATCCGCCTGCTCTTCGGTCGCCTCACCTTCTTCCCCAAAGCTCGCGACGACGGAGCTTCGCCATGAGCGGGAAGCCTGAAGCGATCAGGGAACGCTGGCTACAAGCCCGCGAGCTCGGCAGCATGGCCGGGCTGCGCATCCTAGTGTTGGTGGCCACCGCGTTTGGTCGAGCGCCGGTGCACGTGCTGCTGCGCGTCATCGTCTTCTACTACGCGCTCTTCGCCCGCGAAGCGATGCGAGCTTGTCGGGACTACCGCGCACGCATGGGCCTGCGGCGAGGATTCTGGGCGTGCTACGCGCAGCTGCTGCGTTTTGCACAATGCGCCACGGACCGCTGGTTCTTCGTCCGCGGGCGCTCCGACTTGGTGGAGATTCATACACACGGCAACGAGTACCTGGTCGCCGCCAGAGCGAGTGGTCGTGGCGCAGTGCTGCTCGGCGCGCATCTGGGTAGCTTCGAAGCCATGCACGCCGCTGGGCAGCGCGAAGGCCTGGTCATCAACGTGGTTGGCTACTTTCGCAACGCAGCGCGCATCAACCGGCTGCTCGCGAGCTTCGGCGGCGGTGTGCAAACGCGCCTAGTCGAGATCGAGCCCGGCGACATCAACTTCATGTTGCGCCTGCGCGAGTGCATCGAGCGCGGAGAATTCGTGGCGCTGCTCGCGGACCGTACGGTGGCCGGTGCTTCGGAGAGCGTGAGCTTCCTGGGGGCTCCCGCGCGCTTTCCGACTGGCGCGTACGTGCTCGCGGCGGCCCTGCGCTGCCCGGTGTACATCACCTTCGGCCTCTTTCACGCGCCGCGTCGTTACGACCTGTACTGTGAGCCGTTTGCCGATCCAGTGAGCGTGCCGCGCTCGGACCGCGCCCGCGCGCTGTGTGAGCACGCGCAACGTTTCGCCGACCGGCTCGGTGCCTACTGCCGGCTGGCTCCAGACAACTGGTTCAACTTCTACGACTTCTGGAGCACCGATGCCTGAGCTACCAACCATCACCCTGGGCAGCGAGCCGTTGCGCATCGAGCACGTGGTCGCGCTGGCCAACGGTCGGGCACGCGTGGCGCTCTCGACCGACCCTTCGTACCTAGGGCACTTGGAGCAGGGCCTCGCGCTGCTGCAACGCGCGCTCTCCGACGGGCAGGCGGTGTATGGCGTGACCACCGGCTTCGGTGATTCGTGCGAGGTCGCCATTCCGGAGAGCCAGATCCGCATGCTGCCCATGAATCTCGTGCGCTTCCACGGCTGCGGCACCGGCCTGCTCTTCACCCAAGAACAGTGCGCGGCAGTCCTAGCAGCCCGGCTTGGCTCGCTGGCCCGCGGCTATTCCGGCGTGCGACCGCGCTTGCTCGAGGCCTTGTGCGTGCTGCTCAACCAGCGCGTGATCCCTGCCATTCCGTCGGAAGGCTCGGTGGGCGCCAGCGGTGACCTGACGCCACTTTCGTACATTGCGGCCGCCGTCAGCGGCGAACGAGAAGTCTACGTGGACGGCGTGGTGCGCGACGCGCGCGAGACACTCGCTGCGCAGGGCATCGCGCCACTTGAGCTCGAGCCGAAGGAGAGCCTTGCCATCATGAACGGCACCAGCGCCATGACCGGGCTCGCATGCCTGGCGCACCACGCAACGCTGCGCCTGTGCCGCTTGTCGACCGCGCTCACGGCCATGGCCTGCGACGTACTGCACGGCGTTGCCTCGCACTTCCATGAACGGATGGGCGCCCTCAAACCGCACCCCGGACAGATCACCTGTGCTCGCTGGCTACGGGAAGACCTGGAGTGGCCAGGTCACACCGACGCCAAGACCCGTCCACGCGCGCGCTTGCAAGACCGCTACTCGCTACGCTGCGCTCCGCAGGTCATCGGCGTCACGCTCGACGCGCTGCAGATGGCGCGCGCGATGATCGAGATAGAGCTCAACAGCGTGAACGACAACCCCATCCTCGATCCGGAGAGCGGAGAGCTGCTCTTCGGCGGCAACTTCTACGGTGGCCACGTCTGCTTCGCGATGGATGCGCTCAAGAATACCGTCGCGAACCTGGCTGACCTCGTCGATCGCCAGCTCGTGCTCCTGTGCAACCCCACGACCAACGCGGGCTTGCCTGCCAACCTGGTCGGTGCGTCCGAGCCCGCTGCGCGAGCTCACTTTGGCTTCAAGGCGATGCAGATCACCTGCTCCGCCCTCACCGCCGAAGCGCTGAAGCTCACCATGCCCGCGAGCGCCTTCAGCCGCAGCACCGAGAACCACAACCAGGACAAGGTCAGCATGGGCACGATTGCTGCGCGCGATTGCCTGCGCATCGTCGAGTTGACTGAAACCGTGGCGGTGATTCACCTGCTAGCTCTCTGCCAGGCGGTCGATCTGCGCAAGCAGGCCAACTGCCACGAGCGCAGCCTTCAGCTGCATGGAGCGGTGCGTTCACAGGTGCCGGCGCACCGCGAAGATCGCCGCATGGACGGCGACATCGCGCTGGTTTTGCAGCGCTACCGCAACGACGAATTGCCCATCGGCGAGGGGATGTCCGCATGAGGCACCTACAGGCGGAGATCAGCGTGGAGCTGGAGGTGCCCTTCCACGATGTGGACATGCTCCACATCGTCTGGCACGGCCACTACTACAAGTACTTCGAGATCGCCCGCACAGCGCTACTCAGGAAGTACCAGCTGGATGGCCAGGTGCTGATTGACACCGGCTACATGTTCATGGTCATCGAGAGCCAATGCCGGCACACCTTTCCACTACGCTTTGCCGAGCGATTCCGGGTGGGGGCGGCGTTCAAAGACCTGGACTACCGGCTCAACATCGCTTTCGATGTGCACAATCTCACGCACGACCGCCGAGCCGCCTACGGACGCACCACACTCGCCACGGTGGATCGCAGCGGTCAGCTCATGCTCAGGACACCCGATGTCATCCTCGAACGCATCCGCCGCTAAAGGCTGCATCACTCGGCGGAGTCCATACGGCATCGCCGCGTTGCTCTGCGCCACGCTCTGCGCGGCTTCTTCTGCGCCGCGCCTGCATGCGGAGCCGACGGCGGCTACGAACCTCAGTCACGCCCGAGTGGTTGCCCGCGGCAGCGCAACACAGGTCACGAACGTGAATGAGTTGCTGCAACAGCTCTCGAAGATCTCCTCCCTGCGCGCCAGATTCCGCGAAGAGAAGCACATGAAACTGCTCAAGCGGCCACTCTTCGCCGAGGGGGTCGTCTACTTCACCAAACCCGGATGGATCGCCCGCAAGACGGAGCGGCCCGAGCCATCGATGCTGCTCCTGCGCGACGGCCAGCTCACGGTGAGTGATCCGAGCGGCAAGCACGTGTTCGACGTTTCCGGCAGCCCAGTCCTGCGCGCCTTCGTCGAAGGCTTCGTGCACGTGCTCAGCGGCGACCGCGCCGCGCTGGAGCGCGACTACCAAGTGAGCTTCGAGGTGCAGCAGTCCTCGGCGTGGCGATTGACATTGAGACCCAAGAGTGCGGCGCTGATGCGCTTCCTGGCCGAACTGAGTTTCGTCGGCAAAGGTGCCACGGTCGAACGCATGTCGCTGCGCGAGACCAGCGGCGACGAGACACAGACCGAGTTCAGCGCCACCGAAGCGCGTGCGGCGTTTGACCCCGCCGAGCGCGCGCATTGGTTCGGCACGCTGGCGCGCTGAGCGCCCGTCCCGCCCACAGGCCAATCGCGGTGCCTGGCCCCAGCCCCAAAGTGTCGCGGGCGGCGACGTGTGGTATGCAGCCGCCCGTGCCAGTCGATAGCCAGCGGGCAGCGAACTCACGCGATCCACGAGCGCATCCGTGGCTCGTTACGCTGCTGCTGGTCGCGGTCGCGGTGCCGGCGTCTCTGTACTGCAGGCGCGAGCTGCGGGTCACGACGGCCATAACGCACTTTCTGCCGAGCGGCGAGGGCCGCCTGCTCGCCGAGGTCTCGCAGCACATGGCGAGCTCGCGTCTGACCCGCAGCATCGTCCTTGGGCTGTCGGGGGCGGACACCCCCCAACTGCGCAGCGCCAGCGTCGGCCTTTGTGCTGCACTCTCCAAAGACCCGGCCTTCGAGAGCGTGCGCAACGCTGTACTCCCGACGACACCCAAGGACATCTACGAGCTCTACTTCCCGCGCCGCACATATCTGCTGCGGGACCGGCCCGAGCAGGAGATACCGGAGCTCTTCTCGGATGCAGGCCTCGCAGCCGCTGCACGCACCTTGCTCGTAGAGCTTGGCAAACCCACCGGCAGTCTCATCGGACAGATCGCTGCGGAGGACCCACTCCTCGTGTTCCCAAGCCTCTTGCGTCGTCTGGATGCGCTGCGCAGCCCGGGCCTGGCCACGCAAGAAGGCGTATTCATGACACCCGACGGCAAGCAGGCCATCGTGTTCGCGTCCACCCGTGCGTCAGCGTTTGACACCGCGGCACAGCGCGCAGCACTTGCATCAATCGAGCGCGCTTTCGACGCACAGAAGCGATCGTTTGGCGCCAGCTTGCGCCTGGCGGTGAGCGGCGTGGGCCGATTCGCCATCCGCGCAGAGCGCGACATTCAAACAGACATCACACGCATTTCGGTCATCTCCACGGTGGCGGTAATGCTGGTGTTCATCGCGTTCTTC
>JADGRG010000252.1 GCA_017881145.1 Sandaracinaceae bacterium
ATCTGCAGAGCCTTGTGCGTGACACGGGTGGCCATCTCGGAAGCGAAGAGCTTGGCGCTGGCAGACTCTTGCGTGTTGCGCTGCTTCTTGTCCTTCAGATAGGCCGCACGGTGTACGAGCAGGCGCGCTGCGTCGTAGTCGGTCGCCATGTCGGCCAGCATGAACTGGATGGCTTGCTTCTCCGCGAGCACAGAGCCGAACGACTTACGTTCCTTGCTGTAAGCGACCGCCTTTTCGAGCGCCGCACGCGCGATACCGAGTGCCTGCGCCGCGATGCCGATACGACCGCCGTCGAGCGTGCTCATCGCGACCTTGAAGCCGTCGCCCTCGCCTGCCAGGCGCTGTGCTTCCGGGATGCGACAGTTGTCGAAGAAGATGGTGGACGAGTGCGCGGCGTGGATGCCCAACTTCTCGTCGGGCTTGGAGCTGGAGAAGCCCGGAGTCTTGGTCGGCACGATGAAGGCGGTGATGCCTTTGTGGCCGACGTTCTTGCGTGTCATCGCGAAGATGATGGCCAAGTCGGCGTGCGGGCCGTTGGTGATGAAGTTCTTCGAGCCGTTGAGGATGTAGTCGTTTCCGTCGCGCTCGGCCACGGTCAGCATGGTGCTGGCGTCGGAGCCACTGGTCGGCTCGGTGAGGCCGAAGCAGCCGAGGATCTTGCCGGAAGCCATCGGTGTCAGGAAATCGCGCTTCTGTGCGTCCGTGCCGTGCCGTGCGATCGGGTCACAGGCCAGCGAGTTGTTGACCGACATGATCACGCCGAGCGAGGCACAAGCGTGGCTGACCTCTTCGATCGCCAGCGCATAGCCGATGTGATCGAAGCCCGAGCCACCGTATTCGCTGGGGATGGCGATGCCCATCATGCCGAGCTCGCCCAAACGCCTCACCAGATCCGTTGGCCAGGTGCCTTCGTGGTCGAGCGCCTTGGCGCGCGGCTCAACTTCGCGCGTCGCGAACTCGCGAGCGGTCTGCTGCAACATCGACTGTTCCTGCGTCAACTCGAAGTCCATGACTCACACTCACCTTCCATTATTGAAGCAAGGGTCCCAGTGCCCGGCGGGCGCGGTCGGCGTATTTACCACTCGGGTCGAGCCTGAGGTAGCGCTGGTAGGCAGCTTGAGCATCGGGCGTGATCTTTCCGCCCAGCGACTCCCCCAACCAGAAGAACACCTCGGCGGGCGCACCGGCAAGCTGCGCTCCTTCACGTAGCTCGGTGCGGGCGGTCTCCATGTCTCCATGCCGAGAACGCATGATATACGCGTGACCCAACACGCCGAGCATGCGCGCGCGCAAATCAGGGGGCCGCAAGCGTGTGCCCCACGTCTTCTGTGCGTTCTGCAGAGTCTCCAGCGCATCCTTGGGCCGCTCGGCGCGCAGGAAGACGTCGGCACGGCCGATCAGCGCCTCGGGCAGCTCCGCATCGAGAGCCAGAGCGGAGTCGTAGGCGCCTGCGGCAGCATCGATCTCCTCGGCAGCGAAGAGCGCGTCGCCGTAGAGTGAAAGCACCATCACGCTCTTGTTGGGCACGTCGACCAGCGGTCGCAGGAGCGAGAGCGCCTGCCCGACTTTCTTGTTGGCCAACGCGACGCGCGCGGCGAGGGTTCGATAGCCCAGTGAGCTGCGTCCCGACTCGGGGACGGCGTCGACCTGCACCTGTGCGTCGTCGATGCGGCCGAGACCGAGCAGCGCTTCGACCCTGCCGAGGCGGCCCTGCAAGAGGCTCACCCCACGCGCGGCCAGCTCTTGATAGAGCGCGTCAGCGTCGGCGTATTTTCCGATGTCGAGCAGGAGGCCGGCCAGTCCGACCAGAGAATCGAGCTGCCCCGGGCAGAGCGCGAGCGCCTTGCGGAACGCAGCTTCGGCGCCAGCGGCATCCACAGCCAGACGGCGCGCTCGGCCCAGCAGGTAGTAGGCGGCTGCGTCGTCAGGCGCTACAACGAAACGTTGCGTGAGGGCGGTGCTCGCGGTTTCGGCGTCGTGGACGGCAAGAGCTGCTTCGGCCAACGCCAAGAGCGCCTCGGGATCGCCGGGTGCCTGGTGTGAGAGACGCTTGGCTCGCTCCAAGAGAGCCGGCGTCGGCGCGAGCTTGGCCTCCAAGCGCACTTGCAACGTGCCAACCCGCACACCGAGTCGCGGATTCTTGCGCTGCGCTTCAGTCAGTGCGGCGAAGACGCTGCGCAACGCGGCGTCCTGCCCGCTCTGCAGCGCGGCTTGCGCCTTCATGGCCAGGACGTCGATGTCGTCGTCCGGCACCTTGTCGAGCAGCAGAAGAGCGTGCTCTCCGTCGCCGCGTTCGATGAGAATGCGCGCGAGCAAGCGTCGATAGCCACTCACCTCCGGCGCTGCCGTCAGCGCCTGAGTGGCCGCGCGCTGCGCGAGCCCGAGCTTGCCAACGGCCAGCGCCTCGCGTGCGACCCACGCCATGAGCCGCGGTTCGTCGGCGCCTGCCGTGCCCGCTTGCTCCACGGCTGTAGCCGCGGCTTCGCTCTGCCCCTTGCGCCGCAAGAGGCGCGCTCGGGTCAGCGCGAAGAGCACACGATCAGCTGGTGCGGACGAGGTCGCCGCCGCCGCTAGCCCATCGAGCGCGGTCAGTGCAAGCGTGGGCTCGGCGTCGTCTGCTCCGACGAAGAGGCGCAAGAGGCGCGCACGCACGTGCTGCGGATGCTGTGCAAGCACGGCATCGATCCGCGCTTGCGCCTGGGCGCGCTCGGAGGCCTCGAGCTCCAGCTCGGCAAGCGCGAGCGCAGCCGTCGCAAGCTGTGGATCTGCCTGGACGGCTTGCTCCAGGTGATGCGCGGCTTGCGCGCGGGCCAGATGTTGCTCCACGCGACCGACGAGGTAGAGCAAGCGCGGCTTGCCGGTGGCGGCCTGCACTGCCGCTGCGAGATCTGCGTCGCGCGCGCCGAGGTTGCCCGACTCTGCGCTGATGATGGCCTGGCCAACGATCAACTCCGCCCCACTGTGGCCGTCTTCGCGCGCGCGGACCATCGCAGTGCGCAGCGCAGAGAGGTCACGCTGGCCGTCTTCGAGCACGCGCGTGGCATGCAGCAAGAGCGTCTCGCGCGGCACCTCGTGCGAAGCCGGATGCTGGTCGCGCGCCATGCGCAAGAGCCGCTCTGCGTCGACGAGGGCTGCGTGATCTCCACTCTCGATGGATGCGCTGGCCTGCACCACCCATTGCGCTGCGAGCGCGTGCCGCCGCTCGGTCCAAGCCTGAAACCCGAAGTAGCCCCCAACGCAAAGCACGGCTGTCACAACCCAAACACCGATCACCACATTGCGCAGGCGTGTTCCGACGGGCGCCAGCTCAGCCGGTTGGCTCCACCGGGTAGTGTCAGCCGTCCGCTCCTCGAAGAGCCCGCCCGCGCGAACCAGATCAAGCGCAGCGTCTGCATCGATGGCGGCGCCGACATCTGCTCCAAGCTCGAGCTCCGATGCAGCCGGCGGTGGCGCTGCAGCGAGCGCCTCTTCGCGGTGTGCAGGTTGACGCGGCGCTTCCAGCGCATCGGCGTCACCCGAGAGCGTGGCAAGTGGCTCGTTAGGAGGCTCTTGCGCAACGGGTGCAGGCATCACGCTCGGAGCTGACACCATCCCCGACGAGCTCGGCGCAGACAGCCTGCCCGACGAGCTTGGGGCGGAGAGCGCGCCCGATGAGCTCGGCGCAGACAGCGTGCCCGATGAGCTCGGTGCAGACACCGTCCCCGGCGAGGTTCGTGGCGCACTGAGCGCCGCGGACGAGGAATCGTCCTGGATCTCGACGCCATCAGCTGCATCGAAGAGCTCCCAAGTGTCGCCGCCGTCGTCCGCAAACTCCATGCTCGGCTCGCTAGCCTCGTCCGCAAGCTCCATGCTCGGCTCGCTGGCCTCGTCCGCAAACTCCTGCGCAGCGGGAGACACCACCGGCGCGGGATTGAGACCGGGAGTCGTGTCTCCCGTCGTAGCCTTTGCGGCTTTGGGAAACGGCGAAGGCCGACCCTGGGTCGGGGCTGCGGGCAGTGGCGGCAGAGCACCGGCAGCCGGCGCCGAGACGGCGGCGCGCGCGGGTGCCGCGCTCATCACGGGTCTAGGCGGCGCAACCACCGCCGCCAGCTTCGGCTCGCTCGCACGACGGACAGGTGCGGCCGGTGGCGCGCTCGTCACGGGTACAGCCGGCACTGACACGGCTGCCAGCTTCGGCTCGCTCACCGGGCGAGCCGCCGCCGTTGGCGGTGTGACCTGCGCCTGTGGCGTGACCGGCTCGGCAGGGCGTGAGGGCGCGTCCGCGACGCGCGGTGCTGGTGGCGGCGCAGGCGCTTCCACCTCGGGTTTGGGCGGTGCTGGCGCAGCTACGACCGCAGACGCAGGCGCAGGCTTCGTTGGTGCCGCAGCCAGCACTACCGCCGGCTCGGTCTCTTCCTCGACGGAGGTCTCCGCCAGGTACTCGGCCCGTGCGGCCAGTGCAGCGGCCTCGGTATCGCTCGGGTCAAGCTCCACGGCGCGCCGCAGGGTCTTGGCGGCTCGCTCCGGATCACCACGCTTGAGCAACACTTGCCCCAACCACCGATAGGCGTCGGGTCGCGTCGGATCGACGCGCACCGCCCGCAGCAGCGTCGCTTGCGCCCGCACCAGGTCGCGTTCCATGAGCCAGGCGCGCCCCTCGATCACCAAAAGCGCGCCGTCCTCCCCGTCTTCGGACTGAGCACTTACCAAGACGCCGCGGGCATCACCGTAGCGCTTGGCTGCGAGCAACTCTTCAGCCAGGGCGGGCGCATCCTTCACGCTGGGCTGCGAGCGAAAGCGCAGCAGACGGGCATTGAGGCTGTGTGACGCCTGCTCGGTGTCCGGCTGATTCACGTCTGCATGGTAACCCAGATTCCGAACCTGCCTCGGTTGAAAAGCCGCAGAGCGAAGCCTAGAAGAGCACCCATGGGGTCACGCGCCACAGCACTCTCGCGAACCTGGCCGAGTCGACTTGCGCGACCTCTGGTCGCCGCTGGAATCTCGGCGCTGCTCGGCACTTTCGGCTGCACCGCCAGCGCACACCTGGCGGAAACGCCCGAAGCCAGCGTGCTTGCTTTCGCGCGTGCGCTGACCGACGGGCAGCTCGATGCGGCCTACGCGATGATGTCGGAGGACTATCGCAAACGAGTCAGCATCGAGCAGTGGCGCCGCCAGCTCGGAGAGAACCCAGTAGAGCTGGCAGAAACCAGCGCGGCGCTCTCGCATGTCGAAGGCACGAGCCACGGCCAAGGCGTGGTGCACTATGGCGACGACGGCGAGGTGCGCCTGCAGAAGAGCGGAGAGCGCTGGCTGATCGCATCGGATCTCCTGACCTTCTACGACCAGTCTACGCCGCGCGCTGCGCTGCGAGCGTTCGTGCAGGCCATGGAGCGCAAGCGCTACGACATCGTGATGCGGCTGATACCGGAGGCCGACAAAGAAGGCATGACGACCGACACCATGGAGACCGCCTGGTCAGGCCCGGCGCACGACGAAGTGGAGCGCATGCTCGCTGGCCTGCGCGATCATCAGGATGATCCCATCGAAGTGACTGACCAGCACGCCAGCCTGCCCTACGGCGATCGTAAGTGCGTCCGTTTCCTACGAGAGCACGGCGTCTGGAAGATCGAAGACCCCGAGTGAGCTTGCACGCTGCACCGTCTGCGGCAGCGTGCAAGCGCAACGTGACGGGTCAGCCGCCGCTACCGGCCGCTGCCGAACCGCCGCTGCCAGCTGCTGCCGAACCGCCGCTACCGGCCGCTGCCGAACCGCCGCTGCCAGCTGCTGCCGAACCGGCGGTCCCGCCAGCAGCGCCCGTGCCAGCCCGGCCACCGCGACCACCACGACCGGCAGCTCCCGTACCGGCCTGGCCAGTCGTTCCGGCGCCGCCAAAGAGGCCGCCGCCCGTGGTACCGCCACCCGTGCCACCAGCGCCAAGCAAGCCACCGCCCGTACCGCCACCGCCAGGCAAGCCGCCGCCGGTGCCGCTACCGCCGAACAAACCGCCGCCGGTGCCACCGGTGCCGCCGCCGCGGCCCGAGCCGCCGCCGGCCTTGCCGCCGCTACCAGCCGCGCCCGGTCTGTAGCCACTCGAGATGCCACCAACGCAGAGTGAGCTGTCGAACCGGCACGTGATCGCATCACAGCTCAGCTGCCCGGAGGCAAAGCCAAGCGTCTCGCAGGTCTCGCCGTCCAGGTTGTTCGGATCGCAGGTGTCGCTGCGCCCGCAGGGCTTGCCGAGGGCGCCGCTTCCGGCCGAGCCCAACGCCGTGGTGCCCGCATCGACC
>JADGRG010000253.1 GCA_017881145.1 Sandaracinaceae bacterium
GTCCGCGTGCGGCCCACCTGAAAAGAGCGCGATGCCAGCGAGTCGCGGCGGACGCTTACTTCGCCAACAGGCTGGCGATCTCCTTCTCGAAGAGCGCCGCATCCGCCGCGCGATAGCCCGCATGCACGAAGCGCACGAAGCCCTTCTTGTCGATCACATACGACGACGGCATGCGGGGCGGCTCGTAGCGACTGGAAGCCTGATGGTTTGCATCGTGCACGACCGGAAACGAGAGCGGCAGCTTAGCCAGAAACGACTTCACGTTCGCGAGATCTTTGTCGACGCTCACGCCGACCACCGCGAGGCCCTGGCCTCGATACTTCCGGTAGAGCCGCTCCAGCACCGGCAGCTCTTCACGGCAGGGGGCGCACCAGCTCGCCCAGAAGTCGACAACCACCACCTTGCCGACGAGCGCCGCGACCGAGACGCGCTTTCCCGACAAGTCGACGAGACCGACCTCGGGAAGCTTCTCACCGGCATCCAACGCCTGAGCGTGCGGGATCGCGAAGGCAGGACCCAACACGACGACCGAGCAAACCAGCACGAACCGAAGAGCTGACGACATGTTTCTCCCTCGCTAGCAGTGCAGCATCGGACGCCTGCGTCGAGATGAGCATTCACCGCACGCGACGAACGCCGTCATGCGTGACAGACGCCGTCACGGAGGCACAGCGCCGTGCTCAGAGCTCGATCTCCTCACGCAAGTAGGCGGCAAGCGCACGAGGCGGCTCACGGAAGAGCCGGCCGTTCACGTAGAACGACGGGGTGGCTTCGACTCCGAGCTTTACGCCCTCTTGCTTGCTCGCTTCAATGCGCTTCTCCACCGTCTCGGAGCTCATGTCCGATTGAAAGCGCGCCATGTCGAGACCGACTTCTTGGGCATACTTCTTGAGATCCTCGTCACCGAGATCGCGCTGGTGCTCGAAGAGCCGGTCGTGCATCTCCCAGAACTTGCCTTGCAGCCGTGCCGCCTCTGCAGCGCGGGCCGCCGGCATCGATCGCACGTGGCCGCTCAACGGAAAATATCGGTAGACCAAGCGCACGCTGCCATCGAAGGTGCGCAGAAGCTGAACCAGCTCTGGGTGTGCAGCGCCGCAGTGCGGGCACTCGAAGTCAGAGAACTCGACGATGGTGACCTTCGCCATCGGCGCACCCCGCGACGGAGCATCCTCGACCGTCGGTTGTGCGGCAGCCGCCTTACCGTCCCGCCCGAAGCGGCCGCGGTATTGGTCGACGATGGTCTGGCGGTCGTAGCCTTCCATCACCAAACGCACCAGGTAGCGCGCCGCGGTCACGCAGGCGCCGCACGTGCGCTTGGTCGCCACGCACTTCGCGACGCTGATCGGCTCGCCGCAAGGCGAAAGCTGGTCGTTCGCGAGGTCGACCCAGAGCTTCTTCTCGGGGTCAGTGAGCTCCGAAGTGTCGACGTGCTCAAGACTCTCGATGCGAGGTGCGCCGCTGCTGGCTTCCGTGGTCGCGGCAGCGGCGGACGTGCCGGTGCTGTGACTGCCACCACCACAGCCTATCGCGAGACCCGCGAGACCCGCGAGAAGACGGATCGCGAACCCGAAGACTACGAGCAAACTCGAACGCGGCTGCTGCATCGGCGGCGCATGCTAGCAGCCAACTTCTCCGAAAGAAACTCGGACATCAGTGCGTTGGAGCGCCTGCCATGACCCACGCCGACAGGGTTTCGAGCTGTGTTCGGTCGAGTCGCGCGCCGGACGGAGGCATGGGTTCTCCGGTCACGTGGGAGTCGCCGAGCACCTTGTAGATGAGCTGGCTCATGGCTGGGTCACCGCGGCCCGCGACCACCTCCACGACGCGGAGGTTCGTCAGCCAGAGCGCCCCGGGCACAGGCTGCCCGTTGACGATGCCCGAGCGACCGTGCGAGAGCGCGCCAACCGCGGTGGCCTCTATTCCCATCGGACTCGAAAGGTCGAGCCCGGCCGCCGGATCGCTCGCGCCATGGCAGCGTGCAGAAGCACAGTGCTCCGAGAGTAGCGCTAGCACGGGGGCAGCAGACACAGCCGGGTCCTGGGCCCCTGCACCCAATGCCACACCCGTGCGGAAGATCGCATGATAGGGCTCGCTCTGCGCACGGCCGTCCAGGTCGACCAGTCCATCGACGCTGAGCTCGTAGGTCGTCTCAGGCTCGAAGGGCCTGGCTGGGTCGATGTCGAGCCAGATCTCTCGGCGCACCGGTTCCACTCGGATCGTGGCGCGCACGCTCGCCGTACCCGAACGCAGCGTGAGCGTGTCAGGGCTCGCACTGCGTGGCTGGACCAGCCTATCCAGCGTGACCACCAGGCGTCCCGAGCGCGCCACGCCGGTCGCGCCATCGGCCGGGACCGAGCTCAGAGTCCACGCCGCATCCCCAGTCTCTGGCACGCTGAAGTCGCAGGCACTCGCGCACAGGCAGAGTCCCGGAAGCAAGAGCCACGGCAGAACGATGCCTGGCCTCAAGAGTCGCTGTACGTGCTGAGCTGCTCCCGGATGGTTTCCTCGGTGATCCCGATGCGAATGTGATCCTTGAGGCAGTCCGCGATGGTGATGAGGAGGTCGTCGACGCCCTTGTCGTCGATCAGCTTGGCCAGAAGCGAGCGAGCTTCGCGGGTGTCATCGTCCCGGAGCAGCTCCCGGACCTTTTCCAGGGAGAGATCTCCCCCGAAGTCGATATACGCGGCTTCCAGCAAGTAGCGAACAAGCTCCCTCACGCGGAACCTCCTTGACGAATCATCGTGCGACTCGTCCTTGTAGACCCCCGCAATAAGCCGGCGCAAGCGCAAACCACGAAAGCGCCCGACAAGCCACGCCCCCGACCGACGCTGGAGCCCTTCCGACACTCCTTTGAGACCGGCCAGACCCACCTGTGCGAGGCGAGCGTTGTGGCCGAGCGGCGCACGCAGATTTGCCGAGGTGCCTCGGTCAGCGGCAGCGCAGACGCAGCGCGGCGAGGTCTCCGTGACACGTCACACAGGGCCTTGGGTTCTGGGACAGCCGGGGCGCACACTGCAGTGCGAAGCCGGCCGGATGGGGCGAGATCCCGGAACCGATGCCCTTGCTGCCGTGGCAGGCAACGCAGTCCTGCTCGGCGTGGCAGCTCACGCAGGTGCCGAGTGAGCGCTCCGCCTCGCGCGCGTGCTGAACCGGACCTCGAACCCAGACGCTGCCGGGCGGATGGAAGCGCCGTGGGCTCGACAGGTCTGGCGCCGCCACTGGCGAAACGCCCAACCGAGCGTGGCAGGGCAAGCAGAAGCTTTGGCTGGTATGACAACTCTCGCAGCGTGTGGCCATGCGCCGGGCATCCTGCGCGTGCAGCGTGAGGTAGTCGTTGCTGTGGATGCCACGCGGGCGGATCTGGCCATCGTGGCAAGCGGTACATTCGCGCTCGACGTGGCAGCTCGCGCAGGCAGTGCCCTCGTCGGCAGCCACCCAGCGGTGGCGGACGGTAAAGTCACGGTCGTGCGCCATGCCGAGGAACGAGCTGCTCGGAACCAGCTTGCCGTCGGGGAAACGCGTGCGCACCAGGCCGGCCGGGGTGGTCGGGTGACAAGCGCTGCAAC
>JADGRG010000254.1 GCA_017881145.1 Sandaracinaceae bacterium
AGGAGTAGCGCTCATGTCGCATGAGGATCTGCGGGAGAAGCTTCGTGCCATCGTGGCAGAGGTCGCCGAAGTCGACGAAGTGCCGGACGACGCGGCGTTCAAAGACCTGGGCATCGACTCGATGATGGCCATCGAGATCATTGCCGAGATCGAGCGCACCTACGCCATCAAGGTGCCGGAGAACGAGCTCGAACAAGTGCGCGATCTGAACTCGGTCGTGGCGCTGATCTCCGGCAAGATCAAGTAGGCGTGCGGTCCGCCAGCTGCATGCATATCCCGCCCAACGTCACGGTCACGACATGGCGCGTCCGGGTCTGCTACGTCGACACCGATCAGGCCGGCGTGATGCACCACGGCACGTACTTCCGCTACCTCGAAGCGGCCCGTGTCGAGCACCTGCGCGAACGCGGGCTCGACTACAAACGCTTCGAGATGGACAACAAGTTTGCGTTGCCGGTCGTGGAAGCGAACATCCGCTACAAGATCCCGGCGCGCTTCGACGATGAGCTCGCGATCCACACTTGGATCGGCCTCGGGTATCGAGCCAAGATGCGCTTCGACAGCGTGATCATGCGCGGCGACGACTTGCTCACGCGAGCTCAGGTGACGCTGGCGTGTATCAGGCTGCCTGAAGGCAAGATCTGCAGCGTCCCGACCATGTTGCTGGATTTCGCCGACCCGCAGATCCGCGGCAAGCGCAAGCCCCCGCCACTGACGAGCACTGGCGCGGTCGACGACGACTAAGCTGCGGGACGCCGCCGCCAACGGCTGCATCCGTGGCGTCAAGAGCCGTCCAGGAGCGGCTCAGAGCGAGCGCGCCCGCAGCAGGCGAGGGAGCGCTACTCACGTAGCGTGACCGAACCTGCGAGGACGTAAGCCGCTATGAGCCGTTCCTGGACGGCTCTATAGATGGTAGTGGCCCTCGTGGCCGGCTTGTGCGCCCAAGGGTCGCAGGCCGGCGTCGCGCAAGAGCGAGAGGTCGGCGTCGCTGTCCGGATTCTGGGTGGTGAGCAGCTTCTCGCCGAAGAAGATCGAGTTTGCGCCGGCAAGAAAGCAGAGCATCTGCGCTTCGCGGCTGAGCGACGTGCGACCTGCCGACAGACGCACGCGCGCGGCCGGCAGGATGATGCGCGCCGTCCCGCACATCCGCACCAGCTCGAAGGGATCGACGGCGGGCCGCGACGCGAGCGGCGTGCCGGCCACCGGAACGAGCGCGTTGATGGGGACGCTCTCGGGCGGGGTCTGCAGGTTCGCGAGCGTCACCAGCATGCGGCAGCGGTCGTCGATGGACTCGCCCATGCCGATGATGCCGCCACAACACACCCCGATGCCGGCGCGGCTCACGTGCTCGAGCGTCTGCAGACGCTCGTCGTAGCAGCGCGTGGTGACGATGGAGCCGTAGAACTCGCGCGAGGTGTCGAGGTTGTGATTGTAGGTGGTAAGGCCTGCCTCTTTCAGCGCCATGGCCTGCTCTTGGTTGAGCATGCCGAGCGTGACGCAGGCCTCCATACCCAGCTCACGCACGCCGCTCACCATGCGCAGCACGCGCTGGAAGGGATCTCCAGTCTTGGCGCTGCGCCAGGCGGCGCCCATGCAGAAGCGCGTCGCGCCGGCAGCCTTGGCAGCGCTGGCCGCCTCCAACACAGCGCTCTCGTCCATCAGCGGCTCCGCTGGCGTGCCGGCTTGGTGCCGCGCGCTCTGGGGGCAATAGCTGCAGTCCTCGGGACAACCACCGGTCTTGATCGAGAGCAGCGTGCAGAGCTGCACGGCGTCCGGCGGCTGGTGCTCGCGGTGAACGCTCTGCGCGCGGAACACCAGCTGGGTGAGCGGCAGGTCGTGGATCTCGCGAACCTCTTCTAACGTGTAGACGTGTCGACCAGCGCTCATACCTTCTCCATCTGCGCCACGCGCGAGGGCCACGAAAGCTGCCCGAACCGGCGGCTGTGCGCAAGCTGGAGCAGAGCGGCGGGGGCATCCTGGCCAAAAGCCGATGCCGAGACAAGCCGACGCGATGCACGGTCTTCGGCTTGACGCGCAGCCCAGACCGGCTGACTCTCGGCAGACCGAGCCGAGAGTCAGCCGGTAACAGGACGAAACCGAGCCCGAGCGTGCCCCGAGCGTGCAACGACGGTGAGAGCGGAGACCAGCCCGTGAGTGAGACCGACTTGGCAGCAACGCACGAGCTCCCAAGCGTGGTGCAGAGCAAGCTAGCGTCGGCGCTCTCGGCGGTACCGCCCTTGTCGGGGTTGACGGCGCTGGCTGCGCTGGCCTCGATGGCCATCAACCAGCTCGCACTGCCGACCCTGGGAACGCACGCCGCGCGAAGCTTGCTCGCACGCGTCGGGTATGCCGGTCGCTTCGCCGAAAACCTGGCAGTGATAGCCGGAGTGATCGCGCTGGTGGCGGGCGCCGTCTCGACGCTGCGAAGCCATCCCTCGCTCTCTCTGGTCAAGCGAGTCATCTCCACGGCCTTTCTCGCCATCGTGCTGCGCGCAGTCGTAGTCTCGACGCTCTTCGACCGAACCCACACCACGCGCGAACACGTCTACCTGGCGATCGGCGCGGCCGATGTGCTTTGCGTGGTGATCGGGATGGCCTCACTCAACCGCGCGGGCTCTCTGCTCTTGCGCTTGTGTGCCGCGCTTGCCACGGCGTTGCCACTCTGCTCCTTGCTGGCCGTGGCGCTCGAAGTCAGCGCCGACGTGGGAGCAAGCTCGTGGATGCGGCAAGCCTATTCGACGCTGCAGGGATGCGGCGAGGTCTGCTACCTCGGGCTGCTCTTGCTCTCCTTTCCACTGCTGGTGCCGCGAGGTCTGCGCCCGCACGATCTGGTCGCGCGCGCAGCCGGCCTGCTCGTGCTGGTAGGTTGTGCCTACGGCCTGCGCGCAGCCAGTCAGAGCTTGGGCAGCGACTTCGCGGTGCTCCTCTATCATGCGCAGCGGGTCGGCCTGCTGCTCGACAAGTGGCCGGTCTTCTACGCCCTACCCTTGTGCCTCGCACTCTCCGCTGCAAGCAGCGCCATCGTGCGCGGCGGCCAGCTTCGCGTCCAAGCCGCCCTCGGTATGCTCCTCATCTTCGCTTCCGGCTATGCGCCGCGCGCGCCAGGACGATTGCTGAGCATGACGCTCGGCTTTGCGCTGCTCGCGCGAGCCATCGTCGCCCTCACCGAGCTCTCACGCGGTGCCGAGC
>JADGRG010000004.1 GCA_017881145.1 Sandaracinaceae bacterium
GAGCGCTAGCTCGGGCCGGTCGGAGCAAGCGAAGCTCGCGCAAGGGAGGCAGTCCATGGACTTCAAGATCGTAGCCACCACGTTCCTGTCCGTGTTCCTGGCGGAGCTCGGCGACAAGACCCAGCTGATGACGCTGGTGATCGCCGGCACGGGTTCGAGCAAGCTCTCGGTCTGGGTCGGAGCTGCGCTGGCGCTGCTCGCCACCACCACCATCGCAGTGGCGCTCGGCGAAATCGCTTCACGCGTCGTGCCCGTGGTGTGGATGCACCGCGCCGCAGGTACGCTCTTCATCTTGCTCGGCCTCTACTACCTGTGGACCGCAGGCGGCACCAAGCCCGCCTGAGCACGCCGCGTCAACCGAGGAAGATGCGCAGTCGCGTCGTGAACACCACCACGATCGCCACGGCTATGAACGCAAGCACTGAGCCGAGCCAGCGCCCCATGTTGCGAGCGCGCGCGCCTGCCTGCCAACGCACTTGCACGTCGGCCAGCTCGTCTTCGCGACCGAGCGCACGGAGGCAGGCGCGCGTCGCCAGCTGCACCGCTTCGCTCGGCCGTGCGCGCTTCAAGTAAGAGAGAGCCTCTTCGTGTTCCAGAAGCTCGGTCGTCGCGACTCCGAGCACCTCCCAAATCTGATCGAGCAGAGGTGGCGGCACGCGGTCGAAGGATCGTGCCTGGTGAGCCAGACGCGCGGCCTCCCGAAAGTGCCCGGCCACTAGCTCTCGCTTGGCTTCTGCAACCAGCTCGACGGCCTGCCGGTTCTGGACGTGGACGATGCCGGAGCTGGCCTCACCGCGCAGCGCACGGATGTTCTGCATCGCCAGCATCGCGACCAAGATGAGGTTGAAGGAGAAGCCCGAGCGCAGGACGACGAAGCCACCCGCCGCCGCCAAGATCGCGAGCGCAAGACCGTGCGTGATCAGATCGGCGCGGCGCGGACTGGCGACACGCATCAGACCGAGGCGCAGCAGCTGGCCTCCATCCAGAGGCCAAACAGGAATCAGGTTCAAGAGGTTCCAGGTGGTGCAGACGTAGAGCAGCATCTGGATCACGAAGAACACGCTGCCGGTCAGGAAGACCTCCGCGCCTGCCGAACGCATGCCGAGAGACAAGCAACCCCACGTCACGAGCCCGAGCGCGAGACCCGCTGCAGGCCCCGTCGCAATGATCAACGCCTCCTCCACATCGCGACCGCTGCGCTGCCGCGAGGTCAGGCCGCCGAAGCCGTGCAGCATGATGCTGGGCTGATGGCGCAAGTAGCGCGCCACCAGCGCATGGCCGAACTCGTGCGCCAGCAAGCCGAGCGTGATGCAAAGCGCCGAAATCAGCCCGTGCACCGTGTCCTCGCCGCGCGCGAACATCCAGAGCAACACGAAATAGAAGGGACTGACCCAGACCGGAATGCCGCGGAACGTGAAGAGATGAAATGCGTTCACGCGCGGCAGGATACGGCATGCACCCGGGGGTCAAAAGGCGAAAGCTCGGGCGGGTGCCTACCGGACGCGGCCCCCCAGGGGCGCTGGCGCATCGCAAACTTTCTTCGCCCCAACCGATGTGCCCTGCGTGCTGCCCCGCTATGCTGCGCTCGGGTATGAACCAATGAAGTGGCTGAAATATCGGTTGAAAGCGCAGGTTCTCGCGCGCAGCCCGGCGTTCTATTGGGGCGCACGGCGGCTGGTCAGTGGCTTGCTCGAACCCGAGATGAAACTCTTGCCTCATCTCTGCAGGAGCGACCTGGCGTTCCTGGACATCGGGGCCAACTGGGGCGCTTACCTCTTTGCTGCGCTCGGGCACTCGGCAAGCGCTCATGCGTTCGAACCGCAGCCCACGCTCGCCGCGGTGCTGACGCGCGCGCACCGCAGGAACCAGCGTGTGCTGATTCATAACGTGGCGTTGTCGAACCAGAGCGGCTTCTGCGAGATCCGGATTCCGAGAAACGACATTGGCTATTCCACGATCCAGGCCAGCAATCGCCTGGAGGGCAAGGCCGACCTCAGCCGCGGAGTCGAAGCGGTCCGCGTCCAGACCCAGCGCATCGACGAGCTTTCGCTACCGGAAGTGGCCTGCATCAAGATCGACGTCGAGGGCCATGAGCAGGAGGTGCTGGAGGGCGGGCTCGGTCTGCTGGCGCGCGATCGGCCTGCGGTGCTCGTCGAAGTGGAAGAACGACACCGCAGAGGGTCACGGGCCGCCGTGCACAGAGTGTTCGAGGAGCTCGGCTACAACGCGTTCACGCTCTGTGGCGAACGCCTGACCAAGTTCGATCCGCACTCCAAGAGCGCGGAAGACCAACGCAATCTCGTGTTCCTGCACCCGAGCCGCGATGCCAGCTACACTGCCATCCTCGGCAAAACCAGCGCGAGGCACTGAAGAGCTGTCCCTCAGCTCGCAGGAAAGCAGCGCTTCGCCAGCAAGTCGATGGCGACCATGCCGAGCGTCTCGTTCACGCCGTCCTCGATCAGCGAAGCGCGCGCGTCGCGGAAGATCTTCTCGATCGGATATTCCTTGGAGAGGCCGTTACCGCCGAAGATCTGCACGGCTTCATTGGCGCAATAGAACGCGGCTTCGGTGGAGAGCACCTTGCCGGCGACTGCGTGACAGCCAGAAGGCAAGAGGTCCGGCGGTGCCGCGTTGTAGAGGTGGGTGCGGATCATGTGAGCGCGCGCCGACTCGACCGCTGCGAACATGCGGAAGAGCTTCAGCTTGATGTTCTGGTGCTGGAAGATCGGCACGCCGCCCTGCACGCGTTCCTGCGCGTATTGAAACGCCAGATCGAACGCAGCGCGCGCCAAGCCTGCGAAGGTGATGCTCATGCCGCCATTCACGCGCGCAATCAACGGCTCCATGATGGTCGCGATGTCGACGCCGAGCTCGCGGCTCATCACCATGTACTCGGCCGGCACTCGTGCATCCTGGAAGACGATCGAGCCCTGGTTCAGCGCGCGCTGCCCGAGCTTGCTGAGCGGCTTCGTTCTGGAGATGCCCGGCAGATCGAGCGGTAGCACCATCACGCCCGAGCCCCTTATGCCTCTGCTCTGGTCGATACCGACATGCAACGCAGCGTGAGTGGCAATCGTGCCGTTGCTCACCCACATCGATTTCTCACCATTGACGATGTACTGGTTGCCCTCTCGCACGGCGCGCACCTGCGGCGCGCAGGCCGGATTCGGATCCGTCGTGACCCAATCGGTGCCGTGGTCGGGCTCGGTAATGGCCCAGCAACCGATCAGCTTGCCTTGGCTGTCGTTGACGAAGTCGCGCGCCATCTGCTGCATGCGCTCGGTGGGCACAAGCGCCGCAAAAGCAAAGGGCATCGCAGAGACGCCGAGCGAGATCGCCAGGCCTGCGTCTCCGTAACCGAGCTCTTCACCCACCGCGATGTGGCTCATCGCGTCGAGATCTTCGGCCATGCCGCCCACGGACCTCGGCATCACGGCGCGGTGCATGCCGAGCTCGTGATAGCGCCGAAACACCGTCCACAAGGGCGAGCCCGTGGCGATGACGGCAGCGGGATCGGCATACCTGTCGAGCTCGATGCCGGCAGGACGCATCACCTCCATCGCAAACTTGTGCGCGCTTTCGCGCAGAGCCTTGTGCTCCTCACTGCACTTCACATCGATCTCGAGATAGCGCATGGGCTGGGGCTCCTCGGCTGGGCGATGAACGATCTTCGGGTGTCAGACGCTGCCGTCCAAGTATCGGCCCTTGCGGCGGACCCGAGACCTGTTACATACTTCACATACCGCTTCGTATGCAAATGCGGAGGGGCAGAAGGAGCACTTCCATGAGCGCGCGCGTGCCGATACCAGCCTCGATCGATGTGAAGTTTCGCCGCATGGACTTCGAGCTGCCGCACGAGCTGCCGCTGCACTGGTTCGGCCAGAGTGCGTTTCTCACCCACTTCTTCAATGCGATGAGCTCGGTCTTTCCCGAAGGCGAGAAGTTCTTCATCGACTCGGTGCGGCACTTCGAAGCACAAATAGAAGACCCCGAGCTGCGGGGGCAGATCAAGGACTTCGTGCGCCAAGAAGGCCACCACACGTTCCAGCATCGCGTGCTCAACGATCTGGTCAGGAGCCAAGGCTTTCCCATCACGAAATACGAGGCGTTCGTGCGCGGGCTGCTCGACCGTGGGCGCCAAATCAACACACCGTTGCAGCAGCTCGCCACCACCGCGGCGCTCGAACACTTCACCGCCATCATGGGCGACGATCTGCTGCGGCACCCGGAGGGGCTTTCGGGCGCTGACCCGCGCGTCTCCCCGCTCTGGTTTTGGCATGCCGTCGAGGAGACCGAGCACAAGGGGGTGGCATTCGACGTCTATGAGGCGGTTGGCGGCGACTACTGGACGCGGGTGCGCGCGATGGTCATGGCCACATTGATGTTCTTCCCCATGCTGCATGTCATCCAGATCAGCATGCTCAAACACGATCCGAACAAGCTCTCGCTCAAGGACGTGGCGCAGGGCGTCAACTACCTCTGGGGCAAGCCGGGCTTTCTGCGCCGCATTGTGCCGCGCTACGTGCAGTGGTATCGGCGAGACTTCCACCCCTGGCAGCACGACAACTCCGGCCACGTCGCGGCCTGGACTCGGAGCAACGCCCGATACGTGGTGGCCGAGCCGGAAGCTCCCACCGCGGCGTGAACAGGCCGCGGGCGGCGTTCTCGGGGAGCAGCACCGTCGTGGGCGGGTGTGCAGCCCGCTGCACTGCTGCGGCGGCTGAGGCTGCCGTCAACTTGCCCGCGGCCATGCCACGGCGCACCATCTGCACATGGTGGAACGCGCCGTGATCTGGGGTTCTTGCGTGCTCTTGCTCGCAGCCTGCTCGCTCAACTCGACACCCACGGCGCTCGCCACGCGACGCGGTTCCGCGAGCGGAACGAGTGGGAGCGCAGCCAGCGGCGGCGTGAACGCAGCTGCGGGCAGCTTCGCGACGGCGACTGCGGGAACGGCGAGCGTCACTGGCACGGCAGGAACCGCAGGAACGGCTGGCAAGGGCAACAGCGCAGGCACGGGCGGCAGCGCAGGAAGTGCCGGCAGCGCAGGCACGAGCGGCCACGCAGGCACGAGCGGCAGCGCAGGAAGTGCCGGCAGCGCAGGCACGAACGGCAGCGCAGGCTCGGCAGGCACCACGAACACGAGCGGCGACGACGCAGGCACCGCGAACCCGACACCCAGGCTCGAGTCCTGCAAC
>JADGRG010000255.1 GCA_017881145.1 Sandaracinaceae bacterium
AGCGCCCGAGCTCTGCCGGGAGCTCAGCGCCGTCTACGGCTTCATGCTGCACCGCATCACCGCTTGCTACGTGCACGGTGAGCCAGCCTTGTTGGCGCCGGTGATGCCCCTATTGCGTGAGCTGCGCGCAGCGTGGGGTACGCTTGCATCGCGCGGATAGCGCCGCGTCGCGGGCAGCGTGACGCATCTGCTGCGTGAGCTGCGCGCAGCGCAGGCTACTCTCGCGTCACGAGGGTAGCGTGTTGCGCTGCGCCTCCTCGTCCTGAATGATGGCTGTCAGCGCCGTGATGGCGGCTTCGCTCATGCAGTAGAGATCACCGCCCTCGCGCACCAGAGCATCGTTTTTCTCCAGGTCGAAGGCTCCGGGATAGATGCCCGCGCGTTTGACGAGCGCGTTGGCGAAGCAAACCACACTCGTGATCGACCCAGGTCCCTCATTGCTGTAGCGCGCGGAGCGAGCGATCGCGAGCACGAGATCGTCCGGTAGGTTCCACGAGCGCGCCATGGCGACGCCGACCTCACGATGACATTCCGAGATCACGCCCAGCCAGGCGTCGGAGGCGAGCCATGCGGCCGCCTGTTTCGCAGCCACACGCTCGGCTTCGAGCAAGAGCGCAGCGGAGACCGGCTTGCCCACGTCGTGCAAGAGACCGGCGAGATAAGCGGCGTCTGCATCGATATCACGCCGTCGCAGAGCCAGCATGCGTGCGACCTGCGCTACGGCCAGAGAATGCTCCCAGAGCTCGTGGAAGAGCTTTCTGATCGCGGCGTTGCGTGACTCGAAGAGGCGGCGCGCGGAGAGCTCGACCAAGAGCGCTCGCAACTGGCGTGCTCCCAGGCGCGAGACCGCCTGCTCGATGGTGCGCACGCGCTCACTCCCACCGTGGAGTGCGCTGTGAGCGCGGCGAATCACCTGGGGCGCAACGATTGGGTCCTGCCCGATGGCTTCGACGACTTTGGCGAGACCGAGCTCGGGCTTGTTGAGGAGCTCCAGGCATTGCAGCGCCACGGTGGGGATGCTCGGCAGCACCAGTCGGTCGCTGCGGATGCGGTCCAGCAGGATCTTCGCGAGTCGTGAGCCGACGCGCCTGGGCTGGTCCTTGTCAGGCTCCACGGTCGGTAGCGGAGTGACGGCAAGCTCGGGTGCGGGACTCGCTAGCTCCCGAGTGCGTTCGATCGCGGGTTGCACCGGCCCGGTTCCGTCGAGTGCAGCACGCAAGGAGCGCATGTCCGGAAAGCGATGCTCTCGGTTCTTCTCCAGCGTTCGCAGGATGATGCCTTGTGTGCGCTCCGTCACCTCACTGTTCAAGTCGCGTGGAGGTGGAGGCGTCTCGCCGATCTGCGCAAGCAGCAGCCGCTGCAGGGTGGCGCCCTCGAAGGGAAGCCGGCCCGTCAGCATGCGATAGAGCACGATCCCAAGTGAGTAGACGTCGCTGCGATGATCGAGCTGGCTGTCGCCATAGCACTGCTCGGGCGACATGTAGTGGGGCGTGCCGAGGATCATCCCCGGAATCGTCGCGTCGGTCGGCGTCAGCTGTGTCGTCAGCTTGGCGATGCCGAAGTCGAGCACCTTGACGAAATCGTTCCGGCCGCCGCGGCGCGTCAGGAAGATGTTCTCGGGCTTGAGATCGCGATGGACCACCCCGAGCTCGTGCGCAGCCCCGAGAGCATCCGCGACCTGCATGGCGATGTGCAGAGCGCTCGCTTCGTCCAGGTGTTGGACACGTTCGAGGCGCTCCTCGAGGGTCTCCCCCTCGAGCATCTCCATCATGATGTAGTAGCGCTTGTCGAGCTCTCCGAAGTCGGTGATCTCGACGATGTTGGGATGGCCGATGCGGTTGACTGAGCGCGCCTCGTTGACGAAGCGCTGAACCATGTCGGCGTTAGAGGAGAGCTCTTCGCGAATCACCTTGATGGCTGCGCGCCGGCCCATGACCATGTGCTCGGCGAAATAGACCTGGCCCATCGCGCCGCTGCCCAGCTCGGTCACGATGCGATAGTTGCCGATGTTTCTGCCGATCAAGTTGCCTCGCGAGCCCTGCTCACCCATACGGTATATCGAATGGGGGGCCTCACGCATTGAATGCTTTTCCACCATGTGCGGGGTTCTAGGTGGAACGTCCAGGACGTGGTCGAGTCAGGGTCAACCGAGCACTTCTTGGACCCGCGTTTGCAAGTTCGCCAAGAGTCGTTCGCTGACGTCGGTTTCGAGGCCGATGAGAGAGCGACCGACCATGACCAGGGCGTTCGCTTCATCGGCATCCACACTCCCGGCGTACACTCCGGCGACTTTCGCAAGCGAGTTGCAGAAGCGCACCACATTGCCGATCGATAGGCGGTTGACCGGGTCGTAGTCCCCGCACACCTCGACGCTCTGCTGGACCTCTGCCGGCATGTTCCACTTGCGCGTCAGAGCGGTGGAGACAGCTCGATGCTCTGCGTTCACTGCTTCGAGCCAGACCGCAGGGCTCATGAAGGTTCGACGGTTGTTGTTCCCGCTCTGAGCGCGCTCCAACTCCAGCAGCATGATGGCGAGCACTGGTTTGCCGATGTCGTGCAAGAGTCCGGCCTGATACGCCATGTCGTGGTCGATGCCGCCGACCAGGCCTGCGACATCTCGTGCCAGAAGCGCGACAGCCACGGAGTGCTCCCAGATTCGGAGAAACGCCGCGGTGATGTCGGGGCTGCGCGACTTGAAGATCTCGCGCGTGGCCATCTGCACGAAGAGCGTCTTGATCTGCTTGGTCCCCATGCGGCCCAGGGCCTGCATGACTGTCTGACAGCTGCTGGTGCCAAAGGCCGCGCTGTTGGCCAGCTTGAGCAACTGAGCCACCACCACCGGATCGCGCTCGACCTCGCGCGCCAGGTCCCGCTGCTTCATGTTCTCGTTGCGCAGCAACTCCAGGCATTTCGAGGCGACCGCCGGCATCGCAGGAAGCGCCAGCCGGTCGTTGGTGATTTTGTCGACGACGATGTCGCGCAGCTTGATCGAGAGTTCCGCCGCAGTATTCATGGTGTGCTCGGGGCCCTAGTC
>JADGRG010000025.1 GCA_017881145.1 Sandaracinaceae bacterium
AGGATCTGGGTCTGCAGCGCGCGCACGCTTGGCCGGTCGCTCTCCCCGCTTTTACCGACGGCGTCGAGCGGTACGGGTGGCGGTCTCAGCGCGACCGCATCATCGAGCTGTTTCGAGTCCAGCAAAGGTGGCTCGCTCTTGACTGCGGGCGGAGCCGCTTCGGCGATCTTCACGGCCGGGACCGGACCGGGCTCGGTCGGACGATCGAATTCGCTTTCGTAAGCAGAGAAGTCGTCGTGCTCGTCCGCATCCGGCAACGTACCCGGGGCGACCGACGAGAGCATCCCCGGCGACGTCGTGAGCGAGAGCCGCTTGACGCGTCTGCGTTGCCGACGCACGCGCGCCAACACCGGCGGCGGTTCAGTCGCGTCCAGCTCGGCGCTGACTTCCGTGCTCGCGCTCGCAGACAGGCTCGTTTCTGGCAGGCTCGGCTCGGCACTCGCCACCGTGGTCGCCGGTTCCTGGCGCACGCGCGCTGCTGCTTCCTTCGGCTTGATCGCCGCCTCGGGCGCTGCGTCCTGCCGCGCCAGCGCAGCCAGTGGAGCAGGTGGAGCGCTAGGCCGGGCGGGAACTTCTGGACGGTCTGCCGCCACTGCCTCGCTCGACTCTTTGCGCGGGAACTGAATCACGTTGTCGCTCGGAGCAGACTGCGCACCACTGAGCGTGATCGGTTCGATGTGCCCGCTCTCGGTTCTTCGCCGGTGCTTGCCTTTGCGCGGAAGGGCACCGTCCGCACGCGGCTCGGCGTCGGTGCCGGGCGCGTAGTCTAGGGTTGCGCGCTTGTCGGCTTTGCCGCGCGGCGCTGCGGGCTCGGCCGCAGCAGCGGAGAGCACGGCTTCTGGCGAAAACGCAGCGTCGGCCTGGTTCGCGGGCACGACTGCGGCGCCGAGCGTTTCAGATGGGGGCGGTGGCCACTGCGTCGGTGGCACGGGCCGCAGCGCGGCGTGGCGGCCGGTGTTGAAGAGCAGGCCTTCGAAGTAGAGCTTCGAGATCGCGGTGAGCGTTTCGAGGTCGTCGCGGTGGCACGCATCGACGACCTGCATCAACGAGAACTCGCCGTCGAAATGACGAAGGATGCCGTTGATCTCGTCGGGGATCTCCGCGAGGCGCTCCAGCAGCTCGTGGTCGTTGACCTCGAAGATCGAGTCGAGGTCAGGCAGCTGTTCGAGCAAACGCCCCCACTCGTCCAGGCGCCGCATGCCTTCCATGAGCACGCCCTGCGTCGAGGTCTGGATCACGTCTTCGCGGCGAACCTCGCGAAAATCGATCTCGAAGCTGCCTTCGGTCCAGACCAGCGCGCGGTAGATGGCGCGCGCACCACGCAGCGGGCCGAGCTCCGCATCCACCGGGTTGCCTGCCCGGAAGTAGATCGCGCCCGTCTGCGTGCCGCTCTGCAGATGCAAGACGCCGGACTTCTTGCTGTTGTCGATGGTCTGCAGCAGATCGACCACCCCGATGTCCGAGAGCGCACCGGTGAACTTCTGTTTGCTCGACTGTCCTTTGAGCTCGATGCCCTCGCGCCGCTTGCGCTGCAGCACGAGGTTCACGCGCGCAATGATCTCCTTGATGTAGATGGGCTTGGTCAGGTAGTCGGCGACGCCTAGCTCCAGGCCCTTCACTTTGCTCTCGACCGAGGTGTCGCTGGAGAGAAAGATCAGCGGCACGTCCGCGAGGTCCGGGCGCCTGCGCAGCTCTTCGATGAACGCAAAGCCATCCATCAGCGGCAGTCGCGTGTCCGACAAGATTAGGTCGGGCTTGCTCAGCTCCATCATCTCGAGCGCGCCCTGCGCGTCGATCGAGGTCGCGACGCTGTAGCCCGCCTTGCGCAGGCTGACTTCGAGCACACGCAAGGAGCGGAGGTCCGCATCGACGAGCAGGAGATTCTGCTTTGCCACTGTCCTATACCTGCAGCGCGTTCACGCCGCGTTTGATCCACTTCGAGAGCGCAAGGCCCGCAACCCAGAAGCGGGCGTCCATCTTGACCGAAACCCAGCGCCGGAGACCGTCCAATTTTCGGGTCCTTGACCCCCTCGTGCAGCGTGCCTTATTGTCTGAGTCGGTTGAGCGGGACGCATTTTTCGACTTATACCAAATGTTCGCGCTTCGCGCTGATTACGGGCGGCCCTGCAAATGGAGAGCACTGCTAATGGCTAAGCATCACTCGGTTTTCGCAGGGCTCTACCCCTTGTGCCTCCTGGGAGCCCTCCTCGGGCTCGGCAGTCTCGGTTGCCAGGGCAGCTCACAGATGGCGATCTTGGACATCGACCCGAAGGTCGGTCACACCCAAGGCGAGCAATACGTCAAGATCGTGGGCAAGAACTTCCGCCAGGACATCGGTTACACGGTGTATTTTGGCACCAAGAAGTCTGGCCAGGTCACCATCGTCGACCCCGAGACGCTGCTCGCGACCACGCCCACGGGCATCAAGGTCGGCACCGTGGATGTCATGATCCGGGCCGACGACGGCAACGCCTTTCGCATTCCTCAAGGCTTCAAGTTCGAGGACATGGGCGGCAGCGTGGTCGAGGGCCTGGGTTCCGGCGGCGTGAACAAGAAGGAAAAGGGCAACCTTGCCTTCTAAGCAGGCCGAAGCCGCAAGATGAGCGCATATGTGCATGAGAGTGCCATCGTCGATGACGACGTGGTGCTTGGCGACGGCACCAAGGTTTGGCACTTCGTCCATGTGTCGAGCGGCGCGCGCATTGGCGCTCGCTGCGCGCTGGGACAGAACGTGTTCGTCGGGCGGGGTGTGCGTGTCGGCAACGGCGTGAAGGTGCAGAACAACGTTTCGCTCTACGAGGGCGTGGAGATCGAGGACGACGTGTTCCTTGGTCCGAGCTGCGTGTTCACCAACGTGGTCAATCCGCGCGCGTTCATCGAGCGCAAGCAGGAATACAAGCCCACGCGCGTGCGCAAAGGCGCCAGCATTGGCGCCAACGCGACCATCGTCTGTGGCGTCACGCTCGGTGAATACTGTCTGGTCGGTGCAGGCGCAGTGGTGACGCGCGATGTGGCGGCCCATGCGCTGGTGGTCGGCTCGCCCGCGCGACCCGTCGGCTGGATGTGTCGCTGTGGCGTGCGCCTGCCGGATCTGCCGAGCGCGACCTGTAGAGCTTGCGGGCTGCGCTATGCGACCTCGACCGATACCTGCAAAGAGCTGATCTGAGATGAGCCACCCGAAAGACGCCGTTCCGCTTCTCGATCTCGCTCCTCAGAACGCCCCTCTCGCCGCTGAGCTGCGTGCCGCCTTCGACCGAGTTCTCGGCAGCGGCGCCTTCATCCTCGGCCCGGAGGTCGAGGCTTTCGAGGCCGAAATCGCCCGCTATCTCGGCGTCCAGCACGCGCTCGGCATGTCGAGCGGCACCGATGCGATCTTGGTCGCGCTGATGGCCCTCGACATTGGCCCCGGCGACGAAGTCATCATGCCGCCCTTTACGTTCTTCGCGACGGCCGGTTGCGTGGCGCGCCTGGGCGCAAAGCCGGTCTTCGTCGACATCGATCCCAAGAACTTCAACATCGACGTCGCTCGCATCGAAGAGAAGATCAGCCCGCGCACCAAAGCGATTCTGCCGGTGCACCTCTACGGGCAAGCCTGCGATCTCGAAGCGCTGGTCGAGCTCGGAAAGAAGCACAGCCTGCCGATCATCGAAGACGCCGCGCAGTCGCTCGGCGCCCGCAGCGCGCGTTTCAACGCCGGCACCGCCGGTAGCTTTGGTTGCTACTCGTTCTTCCCCTCGAAGAATCTCGGTGCACTCGGCGACGGCGGGCTGCTCACCACCAACGACCCTGCACTCGCCAAGCGCGCACGCCTCTTGCGCGCCCACGGTGCCGAGCCAAAATACTATCACTCCCTGATCGGCGGCAACTTCCGCCTGGATGCGCTGCAGGCGGCCTTTCTGCGCGCGAAGCTCCCGCACCTCGACACCTGGACGCGCGCGCGTCAGGAAAATGCGGCGCTCTACGACCAGCTCTTCGCCGAAGCCAAGCTCGCTCCAGAGCTATTGCGCACGCCGTTCCGCAGCTACCAGGGTCACGTCTACAACCAATACGTGATTCGCTCGACCAAGCGCGACGCGCTGATGCAGCACCTGAAGCAGCAGGGCATCGGTTGCGAGGTCTACTACCCCGTGCCGATGCACCTGCAGCAGTGCTTTGCCTACCTCGGCGAAAAAGCTGGCGCCTACCCGGAGTCCGAGCGCGCCTGCGCCGAGGCACTCGCGTTGCCGATTTTCGCCGAGCTGGGC
>JADGRG010000256.1 GCA_017881145.1 Sandaracinaceae bacterium
CGGCCGAGGTCGACGGCAGCGACGGGCGATTTCGGGCGCCGCTCCACCAATGCCTGCTCGAAGCGAAGAACGACTACGAGGCGATCGCCGCCTGGCTGGCGACGAAGCACGATCCGAACGGTACGGGCAAGACAGCGACTCATCGCGCATACCGCAAAGAGGCCGAGCGGCTGCTACTGTGGGCCATCGTCGAGCACGGCAAACCGCTCTCGTCGCTCACCGTCGAGGACGTGAATGCGTTCAAGTGGTTCCTTGCGGCGCCGCCGGCGCGCTGGTGCGGACCGCGCCACCACCAGAGGTGGTCGCCACTCTGGCGGCCCCTCGAGGGGCCGCTCAGTTCGGCGGCGCTGCGCCAGTCGGTCGTCATCTTGAGGAGCTTGTTCTCCTTTCTGGTGAGCCAGAACTATCTGCTCGGGAACGCCTTTGCGGGCGTGGCGCTGCCGCGCGAGCAAGCGCGGCCGCTCGGTTCGAAGAGGACGCTGACGTTCGGTCAGTGGGATGCGCTGGAAGAGAGGCTTGACGAGTTTTCGACCGAGCCGCTCGGACGCCGGCGGGCGCGTGCAATTCGTTGGCTCTACGCGACCGGGCTGCGCTTGGCCGAGATGGCCGGCGCGCACTGCGGCGACCTGCAACAGGTCGACTATCGGCTTCCCGACGGGACCGAGGACAGCGGCTGGATGCTGAGCGTCGTTGGCAAGGGCGACAAGCTCCGCCAAGTTCCCGTGCCCACCCGGCTCGTGCAGGAGCTGCAGGACGAGCTTGAGCAACACGAACTGGAAGCCGACGTGCGCCACGAGGCGAACCGCGACGTCGCGATCCTGACCCGCTTTGAGGCCGGCGTCGCCACGCCGTGGTCAGCGTCGGGGTTGGCCAAAGGGATCAAGGAGGTGCTCGCGCGCTGCGCCGCAACAATGGACGTCGAGGATGCCAAGCAGCTGAGGAAGGCCAGCACCCATTGGTTCAGGCACACCCACGGCTCGCACGCTCTCAACGGCCGCCCGGGCGGCAAAGGCGTGCCGATTCAGGTCGTTCAGAACAATCTCGGGCATGCCTCGATCGGAACGACCTCGGGCTACCTCACGACGGAGCGGGATGCCCGGCTGGCGGCGATGAAGGGCTTTGGGCAGAAGGCTACAAAGCCTTCAGAGACATCGTTCACACGCGCCAACGCTCCCGGTCGCGAGAACACTTGACTTCTATGTGGTAAAGCACATAATAACGCAGTGCAGAAGTTCAACGCTGCGGCTCAGAAAGAGGCGACGGACATCCTCAGTCAGGCAGCGCGCGGAGTGAAGCAGAGCCTGGGCATGATGATTCAACGTCACCTGCGGATCGCCAGCGGCGTCGAGCCGTTGAGTCCATCGGAGTACTACAGCGCGGGTGTGGGCGTTTCATCGCTGTATGAGGTCGATTGTTCGCACGGTTTCTGGTCTCGCGTGGTGTGCGTCTACGAGACGGTTGGCGCAGACTTCACGCTCTTGGCGATAGACGCATATCAAGGAACTGCGCGACTGGGACTTCCGGCATCTGCCCCGAATGCGAGGGCCCGCGCGTGGGGCCGGTCATCTTGAAAGGGAAATGATCATGAACAAGGCTTCCAAATTCGAAGAGCTGGCCCTTGCCGACAAGGACGTGAAATTTGGCTTCGACAACTACGACGTCTTGAAGCAGATCGGTAGCCTCGTTCGGGAAATGCGAGTCAGTGGAGGTTTCTCTCAAACTGCGCTTCAGGAGATGAGCGGAATTCCGCAGGCGGATATCAGTCGGGTTGAGTCAGGCACGATGGAGCGTGGGCCATCGCTGCTGACTTTGGTTCGTCTTGCCCATGCTGCCGGCAAGCGCCTCGTCATCGGGATCGAGGATGAGGAAGGCGAGGACAAGAAAACGACGCGCGTCCTGGCCCTCTGAACGCTCCGCCGTGACGCTCGAGAACTGGTCCGATCTCAGCGGCCTTCTCGGCAGCCTCGCGCTCGTCGTTACCGCGTGGCGAAATGACGGGCTGTACGGCTTCATAGACAAGCTTCGCGCTGCCGTCAAGAAAGCAGGCGAAGATGCAAAGGCCGCTCCTCGCGAAGCTACGGAACCGCTCGCAGATCCCGTCCTCAAGTCCCTGGAGTCCGAATTGACGAAGTGGTCGTGGGTCGACCGCTGGAGTCTTCGCGCTGGTGCGTTCCTGCTGGTGCTCTCATACTTTCTGAGGTTGGCCTTTCAGCACGGACACCAGTGAAGTGCCAACACCGCTCCGGGGCAGACGTATCGCTGCAGCCGCGGTCGAATCGCCGTACTCAGGATGGCGCCCCTAGCGCTCTCTCGAACCTGCTGTCCGAACACGCCCAGTTCAAGCTTCCAACATGTCACTGACGATTCGGCTGCAGGCCATCTCGGCATGCAAGATCTCTGGCAGTTGACATGCAGAGACAACTGTCGTCGTTTTCTATGCAACCGTGCTTGCTGCGAAGGCAAATCGGCGCACGCCTTCATCCTCGATGCCATCGCGCAAACCGTCGAACAAGCTGTACTCGAGGAAGAGCTCCAGCGCCTCGCACAAGTGCGCTGGACAAAGGTACTGGGCGCCGGCAGGACCGTGTCTTGGGAAGACGCCAAGGGCTACCTCAGGGCGCGAGACGTCGATGGGCGAGCCCACAAGCCAGCTGCTCGCAGGGTCCGACTATCCCTGCCACCGACCCCGAAGCGCATCACTAAATAGCTTCACAGGCTCGGAGTGGTCCGACCAGCTTGATCC
>JADGRG010000257.1 GCA_017881145.1 Sandaracinaceae bacterium
CTATCCAGGGCACCAGCGTGACGTGCACGGACACGGTGTTCTGCGGGCCAAGCTCGGTGCGCAGCTGACGCACCGCTTCGAGGAAGGGCAACGACTCGATGTCGCCGACGGTGCCGCCGATCTCCACGATCGCGACGTCTACGCCGGCGGCCACTTCGCGCACGCGGGCTTTGATCTCGTCGGTGATGTGCGGAATCACCTGCACCGTCGCGCCCAGGTATTCGCCGCGCCGCTCTTTGCTGATCACCGCGTCGTAGATGCGACCGGTGGTGAAGTTGTTGGCGCGCGTCAGCCTTGCATTGGTGAAGCGCTCGTAGTGGCCGAGATCGAGGTCGGTCTCGGCACCGTCGTCGGTCACGTAGACTTCGCCGTGCTGATACGGCGACATGGTCCCGGGGTCGACGTTGATGTAGGGGTCGAGCTTGATGTGCGTGACTCGCAAGCCACGCGCTTCCATCAGCGCGCCCAGCGATGCCGCGGCCAAGCCCTTGCCGATGGAGCTCACCACGCCACCGGTCACGAATACGAATTTGGTCCTCTGCGAATGCATGACGCGATCAAATCCCCCAAGCCTTGCCTTATCGGCTAGCCCGGACTTCTATGTTTGTCTCAGTGGCGTGAACGGACACCGCCAACGCCGCGCATTGCAGCGCCGAGTGCGCCGCCACCAGCCATCCATCTCGTGATGCGTCGCGCGTGTCCGCTTGCAGGGAACACGTCGCAGGCGACACCGGCACTCTCTGGCTGAACTGCTCGAGCCTGAGACTGCCTGCAAGCACGCGCGTCACTTTAGTGGGACCCCCCTAGGCTGTCAACGCAGGCAGGCGCATGTCGCACACAATCCAAGTGCCGTCACACGAGAAAACACGCACTTGCCAGCAGCGCGCTGATCTCCGGCGTGGCATCTGTTAGGGTCCGCAGCGCTGACCCTGGATCTTCCCGATGTCCTACACCGTTCTTGCCCGAAAATACCGCCCGCAGACCTTCGCCGATCTGGTCGGCCAAGAGCATGTGAGCCGCACCATCGGCAACGCGATTGCGGCCGGGCGCGTGGCGCACGCGTTCCTCTTCACCGGTGCGCGTGGTGTCGGCAAGACCACCACCGCGCGACTGCTCGCCAAGTCGCTGAACTGCGAAAATGGCCCGAGCGCCGAGCCCTGCAACGCCTGCGACCCTTGCCGTGACATCACCGTGGGCAGCGACCTCGATGTGCTGGAAATCGACGGCGCTTCCAACAACAGCGTCGACGACGTGCGACGCTTGCAGGAAACCCTGCCCTTTCGGCCCGCACGCGACCGCTTCAAGGTGGTGATCGTCGACGAAGTCCACATGCTCTCGACGGGCGCTTTCAACGCATTTCTAAAGACCCTGGAAGAACCGCCAGCGCACGTAAAATTCATCTTCGCGACCACCGAGATCCACAAGGTCCCGGTCACGATTCGCTCGCGTTGTCAGCGCTACGACTTCCGGCTGATTCCACATGCCGTGGTCGCGGCGCGCGTCCGCGATATCTTGGGCAAAGAAGGCATCGCGGCCGACGAAGCTGCTGTGGCGATCGTGGCGCGCGAAGCCGCCGGCTCGATGCGCGATGCGCTGACCGTACTCGACCAACTGCTAGCGCTCGGTGGTACCGGTAGCGAGGGTCTCAAAGGAGAAGAGGTCGCCCGCGGGCTCGGCATCGCCAGCCGCAAGCACGTGTTCAGCACCGTCGAGGCGCTACTGGCGGGCGATGCCGCGACCTGTCTGCGCACCGTGAACGGCGTCGGCGACCAGGGCCTCGACATGCTGCACTTCGCGCGGCAGCTGCTGGAATGCGCGCGCGACTTGGTGGTGCTGCGTGTGCTGGATGACGACCAGGAGCTGGTGGAGCTTTCGCAGGACGAACGCGACGAGGCTCGGCGCATCGCCGAAGGCCAGAGTCGACAAGAGCTGGAGCGGGCCTTTGCCGGCCTCGGCAAGTTGGTCGACGAAGTCGGGCACTCGGGCATGCCGCAGATCACCCTGGAAATGGGCCTGGTGCGTCTTGCCGATCGCCCGCCGCTGACCGCGCTCAGCGAGCTTCTGGAACGCCTGCGTTCTCTCGAAGCGCGCCTCGGCTCGGCGGCTGGACCAGGCCCCTCGGGAGGATCCGGCGCCAAGTTCGCACCGCAAGGACGCGGCAACGCAGCGCTGCCAAGCCCGAAGACCACCCGTGCCGATGCGCCGCGCGAAGCGGCGGTGAGCACGGTCGCAGAGCGAGAGCCAAGCCGGTCGGACCTCACCCAACGAGAAAAGCCTGCGCCGCAGCCCGCGCAGCCTGCACCGCAAACCGCGCCGCAGCCCGCGCAGAGCCAGGCACAACCCGCTCCTTCCCCATCGCGACCGCCGCTGGTGGCGGCATCCTGCGTGCCTGGGCTCGAAGCACCAGCGCTCGATCCAAAGCTGAGCGAGTGTGGCACCCAAGCCGAGGTGCCCGCCGCCTGGGTACGCATCGTGAGCCAGATCAAGGCCAGCCAGCCGGCGCTCGGCGCGGTGCTCGAGCACGGGATGCCGCTCGAAGTCAGCGCACGGGTGCTGCGCATCGCCTTCGCGGACGGATCGTTCTTCGGACGGCAGGCCCAGAGCGCGTCCGCGCGCGAGATGATCCTGAAGACCGCCGAGCAAGTGCTCGGGGCCCGTCCGGAGCTTCACGTCGCCAATGCCGGGTCGACCAAGATGACGACGCTGGCCGAAGTCGAGCTAGAGCAGGAAAAGACCCGCAAGGCCGAGCGCCGCGAAGTCGCGCTCTCTCATCCACGCGTGCGCGAAGCGCTGGAAGTTTTCGGCGAATCCGAGAACAACGTGGAAGTACAAGTCGACATGAACGAATGAAGAGGTGCCCAGAAATCGGCGCAGAGCGAGCGCGCCCGCAGGTCCGGAGGGAGCGCTACTCACGTAGCGTGACCGACGGGCCGAGGACGTAAGCCGCTATGCGCCATTTCTGGACAGCTCTTGAGGAGAGACCATGAAGTTTCGCGGTGGAATGAGTGAGCTGATGCGCCAGGCGAGTCGTCTGCAACGCAAGGTGGCGACGCGCAAAGACGAGCTGAAGGCCGAGACGGTCGAGGCCAGCGCCGGCAACGATCAGGTGAAGGTCGTGATCAACGGCGCGCACGAGCTGGTGAGCATTTCGATCGCGCCGGACCTCCTCAAGCAGGAAGACATCTCCATGGTGCAAGACCTGATCGTCGCCGCGGTGAACGCTGGCATTGCCAAGAGCACCACCATGGTCGAAGCCGAGATCGAGAAGGTCACCGGGGGACTGCAGATTCCGGGGCTAGTCTAGTGACATACCACCAAAGCAGCCTGCGGCTCTTTGGTAGTGACATACCACCAAAGCAGCCTGCGGCTCTTTGGTAGTGACATACCACCAAAGCAGCCTGCGGCTCTTTGGTAGTGACATACCACCAAAGCAGCCTGCGGCTCTTTGGTAGTGACATACCAC
>JADGRG010000258.1 GCA_017881145.1 Sandaracinaceae bacterium
AGCGCGCGGAGCCTACATTTGTAGGTGAGCACGCACCGCAGGAAGCGGGGGCGGATCGCGATGTGGATCGCGGTCCAGGCGTCTCTGTTTACGGCTTTCCGGCCTGCTTCAGGATGATGAACTGCACGCGGCGGTTCTTGGCGCGATCGGCGGCGTTGCTGTTGGGTCGAATGGGCATGTCTTGCCCGTAACCGCGGGCTGTCAGTCGGTCGCCTGGTACACCGGCGGTCACGAGCCAGTTGCGCACCGACTCGGAACGCGCTTGCGAGAGCTGTTGGTTATGCGGACGGCCACCTTTGTTGTCGGTGTGGCCCTGGATCTCGATCAGCTGGATGTTCTCGTTGCGCAGCATCGCGTCGGCGATCTCGCGCATCAGCGCATCGCTGCTGGCACCGATCTCGGCACTGTTGGTCTCGAAGTTGATCTGCTGGCTGATGTAGATCTCGGTCGCCTTGATCGTGACCAGCGAGGCAGTCGGCTTCTTGACCAAGATGACCTTGGGCAGCGCCGTATCGCGCGGCGTGACCTCCACCTCGACCAACTGCATGAGGTAGCCGTCGGCATCGACGCGAATGCGATAGGTGCCGGCGGGCGCATCCGGCAAGGCGAAGAGTCCTTCAGGACCGGTCACCACCGTGCTGGTCGCCGGCCCCAGGATCTGCACGCGCGCCGCCGCCACCGGGACAGCCTGCTCGTCTTGGACCTGGCCCGAGATGGCGCCTTCGTTCGGCTTGGCCGTGAGATAGCAGAAGACTGTGACCGAACCCCCGCTCTCAGGGACCATCGTCTCACAAGGCGCGGAATCGAAGTCGGGATGCGAGATCTCGAAGTGGATCGGTCCCGGTTCGAGGTTGTCGACGATGAAGATGCCGTGCTCATCGGTTTCGAGCGCCGAGAGCGCACGCTTCGTCTTGACCGTGGCTTGCGCGATGGGCTGCTGCGTCGCCTTGTCCTTGAGCGTACCGAGCACGCGGCCAGTGATCTGCGGCGGCGCCACCTCGGGCTCGTGCGCCTTGGGCTTGGCCTCTGGCACAGGCTTGCGGCCGGTGCCGAAGCCGACGTGCACCGAAGCGCCCGCCCAGATCTGCGCGATGCCGAAAGAGAACTCGAACTTGAACGCTATCTGCTCATGGGGGGAAAAGCGCAGCGCCAGCAAGGGTAGCATCGGGAACGCCATCACCGGCGGTACGCGAGGATCGCGCACGCCATATTGCTCGCCCTTTTCGTTCGCGTTGTTGGTGGTCAGCGGCACGCCGCGCGAGTCGAGCGGGGCGCCTGCCGAGTTGACCGCCCGACCGTTGGCGGCAGGCGTGTCGCAATACTCGATCGGAGCGCTGCCGGGCTGCGATGGGTTGGGTGGCCCAAAAACGACTGGAACATGCGCGGCCTGGCAGGCATGGAAGTGACCCGTTGCGTCGGGATAGGCCTCACTGCGCGTTACGCTGCCGGTGAGGATGCCGAAGTCGAGCCCAAAGCCGAACTCGAGCCCCAGCCAAGGGGTGAACTCGATCGGCCAGAGCAGCGCACCAGTGAGATGCAAGAGCGCGAGATCGCTCTGGATGTACTCGGTGTCCTGGATCAGCTGGCTCTTCGCTGTGAACGCACCGGAGACGTTATAGGGCATGTAGCCGACACCGATCTGTGCGGTGAAGCCGCCCGCGGTGCGGTGCGAGATGAGCAGGCCAAAGCCGTCGTTGGTGATGCTCGGCGCGCGCGTCAGCCACGGCTTGAGCATGTAGGACGGGATCCAGTTGTGCCGGTAGTAGCCGCCCAGGAACCACTGAGCGCGCGGCGCGTCGGCGTCCTCGTCGAAGGCGTCGGTCTCGGTTGCGTCGGTCTCGGTTGCGTCAGCCTCCGTGGCGTCCGAAGCAGCTTGCTCAGTGCTTGCCGAAGCCCGCGCTCGCTTCTTTTGTGCTTGCGCGCTACCCGGGGCAACGCAGAGCAAGAGCGCAACCAGTGCCGCCAGCCCAGCGCGCGTGGTGAGCGCGGCGAGCGCGGCGAGCGTGGACCGCCTGAATCGTGCCGTTCTGATGGCTCGCGTGTTCCCCATGTCCGACGTCCCTGGCGCAAAAAGCGTTCAGGCGCGAACAGGCCATGCCAGAGGCCGGGCGTCAAGAGCGTAGGGCGAAGCCCACACCGGGAAAATGCCGCAAAGCAGCGCGATCGGCGCAGGGCGAGCCCTGGGTGTGAAGCACCCGGCGCACTCATCGCATCGAGATTGTGCAAGCACGATCGCACAACCATCGCTGTCCAGAGCGTCGACCGCGCCTTGTCCCCACCGCGACGGAGCGCTAGAGCCCAGCACGATGAGCTCCAACGCTTTGATGAAGACGGTTTTCGTTGCTCACGGCGCGCCAACCCTCGCGCTCGACCACGACAAAGGCAGAGACCTCAGCCGTTGGGCGGCGACCTGGACTCGGCCCAAAGCCATCTTGGCGTTCTCGGCACACTGGCAGACCCCGAACCCGACGCTGGGTGCGGTGACCACGCTGCCTCTGGTCTACGACTTCCACGGCTTCCCTAGCGCTCTCTACCGGCTGCGCTACCCGGCGCCTGCCGCGCCCGAGCTCGCCGGCCGCGTCCGCGAGCTGCTCTCACCGAGCTTCACGGTCGACTTCCATCCCGAGCGCGGTCTCGACCACGGAGTCTGGGTGCCGCTCTTGCACCTCTCGCCGCAGGCGAACATCCCTGTGCTTCAGGTCGGCCTGCCCCTCGCGCAAGGGCCTGCCCGCCTCATCGAGCTCGGGAAGGCACTCGCACCGCTGCGAAGCGAGGGCGTGCTCATCCTCTGCAGCGGCAACTTGACCCACAACCTGCGCCGGCTGGACTTCGGCTACGCTGGCAACGAAGCCACCACGACCTGGGCCCGCGAGTTCGACACCTGGGTGGCCAACGCCCTCAACGCCGCGGACATCGAGGCACTCTGCAACGTGCCAGCAGCTCCCAACGTCGGCCTCGCCCATCCCACGCTCGAGCATTACCTGCCACTGCTAGTCAGCGCCGGTGCTGCGCACGGTGAACCGCTGCGCTTCCCGCTGATCGGCTTCGAATACGGCACCCTCTCGCGCCGCTGCGTCGAGTTCGGCGCCTGAGGCGGACTCTTACCCGACTCAGTTGATCACTTGCAGGTTGAGGCCGCCGACGTAGGCGTAACTTACGAAGCGATCCAAACCCTACACGACGATCCCCATCTCACGCGTGGAGACGAGGGTGTGGACGCCATCATGTTGCTCACCCGCAAACACCTGCGAAGCTGGGCCGGCGGTGACAATGGGGAACGACAGCTGACA
>JADGRG010000259.1 GCA_017881145.1 Sandaracinaceae bacterium
GCCACTGACCTGAAGGCTCGCCGGGGTCTGCACCGGTGCGTTACGGCATGCCAGGTCGAGCAGTGGCAGGGGGCGCACGAGGTACGGAGGGTGCGGGCGCCCCAGGCGCTGGCTGGCCTGGCTGAACACGGTGCCGCCACTGCTCTCGTAGCTCGCCGAATACACCGGGTCGGAGAGAGCTTCTGCCAGCGACACGTAGCGCACGCCCGCATTCTCGTAGGCAGTGAGCAACGCATCGAGGTTCAGCGCGGTCGCTACGTTGGCGTGTAGGAGCAGCACTTGCGGCACACTATGGCCGAGCACCTCGTGCCCCGCCGCTACAGACCAGACGAGGAAAGCCAGGGCGTTGTCGAGATAACTCTGTTTGAGCAACTCGATAGCTTTCTTGTCGCCGCGCTCGATGCAGCGAGCATAGGCATCGCCCCAGGCCCAGTCGCTGAAGTCCAGTGACACGCGCGCCAGCGTGTAGCGCTGCGCGGCCAGGAAGTGCGTGATGGTTCGACGCTCGTGCTCGGTGCGCCCCTCCTCGAGAAAAGGGAACCGAAAATAGTGCCTGTTCTGGCCGCTACGTTGTTCGAGGGCGTCGACCACGCTGCGATTCTTGACGATATCTCCGAGGTAGCCATCCAGGCCGAGCTCGTCGAGTGATTGGTGCGAGTAAGTGTGGTTGCCGACCCAGTAACCGGCGTCGACCCAGGCGTCGAGCGCGGCTTGGCGTTCGGGCCTCCCCTCCAGCGATGAGGCGACGACGAAGCCGGTCGGGCGCGTGACATGGTGCGCGCGCAGCGTCGCGATGATGTCGTTGACAATGCGGACGTGGGTGAAACCGTCGGGTTCAGGCCCGCCACCCGGTAGGTCGTCGACCGTGACCGCCAGAGCAATGCTGGTACGAGGTCGACTCTTCACGTGCTCGCCGCCGGAAGCTACCGGGCGCGTCGAGTGAGCTCGCGCGACCGAAAAGCCGAATCCCCCACCGACGAGCAGAACGAGGAACGCAACACGCCGCATCTTAAGTTCACCTCCACGCAACACGTGCCAGCCATGCACTCCGAGTTGGTCGTATCGGCTGATTGTCGCGCTCACCGCGGTCTGACATCTGGACGAGCTCGCATCCTATCGCGTCCCTGCGGAGAGTAGCCGAGCAAGTTCTTGCGCCAGCGAACGATGCCCCCGCGTGGCCAGATACGGTGGCGCGCACCGAAACCAGTCGATGGCACTGATGTTGCTAGGAAGGCACATGGCGCGCTGCGCCCGAAAGAAGGTGAACCATGAAGCTCAGCGTCATCGGAGTGGTTTTCAGCCTCGCACTTCTCCTCGCTGCTTTCCCAGCAGCCGCCCAGTTGGAGCCGGCTGCGCAGAGTGGCCCGCGCAGCAACGCCGAGCTGCGGGCTTCTGCGCTGACCACCAGCTCCATTCAGGCTGAGCTCGCAGGCACTCACCAAAGCGCACTCGACTTGGCAGATGCAGCCATTCGCGAAGATCCCAGCGACGCTTGGGGGCACTACGTTCGTGGCAGCGCGTGCCTTTCGCTGCGCCGCATCGATGATGCGCTTGCCTCGCTCCGAGACGCGGAGCGCCGTTCCCCGGCATCGGATCCCTGGGGAAAGTCGGTGGCCATCTGGGGCCAAGCCAACGTCTTCGAGGAAGCTGGCAGATGCCAGGAAGCGACCCCGATCTACGGGCGCTACGCGGCCTTCGTCGAGCATCTCGATCCCACAGCGGCAGCTCTCGCGCGCGAATACTCAAAGAGGCAGTGCGGTGCGGCGACCGCCGCGCACTCGTCGGCCTTGGAGAACGAAGCGGCCAGCTTCGAAATAGCAGGAAACCCTCAGCGTTCGCTCGAGGTGGCCGATCAGGTGATCCGCAAGGACCCAAGCCACGGGTGGGGTTACTACTTGCGTGCCGACGCCCTCACGTCGCTGCATCGGGTCGATGAGGCGGTAGCCTCTTTCCAGGAGGCGGAGCGGCGATTTCCCGCATCTGAGGCGTGGGAGAAATCGATCGCCATCTGGGGCCAGGCCAACGCCTTGAAGGAGGCCGGCCGATGCCGGGAAGCGGGCCCCATCTACGCGCGTTACGCTGCCCTCGTCCAGCCGCGCGATCCCGACGGAGCCGCGATGGGGCGCGAGTACGCGCAGAAGCAATGCGTTCCGCTGATCACTCGCCACTGACGTGAAGTGCCGACGGTGTCTGTGCGGATGCGCTGCGGCCGTGTCGCGTGTTGAATCGGTCTCGACAATCGGCGTGTGTCGAGGGCGCGGCACCGGCCTGCGCGAGCGCAGAAACGAAGGCGCCCCACGGACCATCGTCCGCGGGGCGCCCAGTCGTACGTAAGCGTTCGACTACTTGGCGGCCTTGGGCGCAGGCGGCTCGGCCGGCTCCTTGACCTTACGCTTCGCCTTCAGCGCCGTGTGTTCCGCCTCAGCTTGCTTGAGCGCATGGTGAACACCAGCTGCGTGCTCAGCTAGCACCTTGCTGTCTGGCGCGGGCTTCTCGACCTCAGCTTTGAGCGCGGCATGGTGCTGCGTGGCGGCCGCGTGATGCGTGTGGATAGCGTCGTGACGAGCCTTCAGCGTCGCATCGCCGGCAGTCGTTTTCTCTATGGCCGCGTGGTGGCGCTTGGCAGCTTCCAAGCTCTTGCCGATCTCCTCCACGTGCTCCTTCGCGACTTCCTTGTTGACGGTCGTGTGCGTGGAAGCGTGATGATGCAGCGCCTTCGCGTGCTCCATGGCGTTCTTATGGTGCGCGCTCATCGCGTGGTGATGCTCCTCACCAGCCACCGCTTCCTTGGCTTCCTCGGCCTTGCTTTCCTTGGCCTCTTCGCCCTTCGCGGCGGCCTTGGGCTTCTCGGCACTTCCCTGTGCGGCTGCAACCCCGGAGACTCCGAGGCACAAGAGCGATGCCAGTACCCACTGATGGATCTTCATATCGTTCCTCCGACGTACCAAGCGTGGATCTTTGTAGCCGTCCCACCGACAGCCTTACAAACTGCGCCGCGTTTATATGCCCGCGACCGGCTAGCGCCAAGGTTGCTGGCAGATATCTTGTGTGCCGCTCTCCGCGATGCCGCATGTAAGGGGCGAATTGTCCCGATGAGGCTTCGTGCGACATCGCGATCTTTGACCAGGTTGTCTGCCTGGCGCTGCGTGGACATCCCTTTCCTGAAAGCGGAGGGACGCATACAATCGAGCCTCCACGTCGGGAGGAAATCCACGATGAAGACCCATCAAGCACTCTTCGCTGCTCTTTGCCTTGCTCTCTTCGGCTGCCCTGCCAAAAACCAGAATGGCGGCAGCGTCTCGGTCGGACCAGCCGCGGATACGGCCGCTGCGCTGACGCAGACCTCGGCATCCGAGGTCGCGCTCGGAACGGTGTCCGGTGCTGTCGCTGACGCCGAAGGCGTCTCGACGGAGCTTGCCAGCAACCAGTCACGCTCTAAGTCGCGTGCATTCGCAAGCGCGTTCGAGCTCTTCACTTCCAAAGCGCATGCAGCAGCGATGGCGTGCCCGGTGCTGAGCAACACCACGCTCGCCCAGTGTGCTGCCGGCAAGCTGACGCTCTCGCTCGCTGCATGCCAATACGAGCGGCACAACGGGACGCTGGCCAAGCCGGTGTGGATGGGTAGCAAGATCCTGGACTTCGGTCCGACCTGTCCGGCCCGCATGGCCGAGGTTACGAGCATCGTTAGGACCGTCGGTAGCCACACGACGCGGACCGCCGCTGATGGCGTCGTTCTGAACATAGACACCACCACGCCGAGCGGCTACGACACCCAGATTACTCCGCAAGTCTCGGGCGGGACGGCCACCATCAAGTCGGCCAGCGGGCGTGCACTCGACATCAAGGGAATCCACTACGTGGCGCAGAAGAGCGCGACCGACCCCACCAAACTCTGGGACCATAGCGTTTCGACGGCAGCGCCGATTGCGGTCACGTTTGAACAGGACGGTTCACGGCTGGTCTCGGGCGTGGTCGTGGTCGAGCACAACCTCGCCAAGTTCACCGCGAGGGCCGAGCTCGCGGATGTTGCGTACGATTTCGCCAAGTGCGGGTGCTTACCGATCAGCGGTTCGATCACCACGACACTGACGGGCTCGCGCACCGGGACTGAGACCCTCGACATCACCTCGTGCGGCCAGGCGCAGTACACCAATGCGCAGGGCGCAAAGGCACCACTCACGCTGACGCACTGCTTGTAAACGGGGAACCGCTGAGACCGGTATGCCGGCTGCCCCAGCTGCGGACAATGCCCGTGGAATCGACGCCAGGCGAGAGCACCGGCGCCGACGGTAAACATGCGCACCGTGGACGTTGTCTACGACGATGGGCGAGCCGTGGCTGGACGCTGGAGCACCGTACGCGATCAATGGAACACTTCGGTCTTGTTGGTGTGCCTTCTGGAAGACGCGGTCCAGCGCGTTCCGACACCTGGAACGGGGTCTCGCGAGCCTCGGCATTCGGTTGCCCGGCGCCCGCTCTTTGGCGCTGACGACAAGCGTGCGTAGACACTGAGAATCACGCTACAATCGCTCGGCGGAAGTTTGGGACACGACAGGAGAGAGTGCGCGCGACCCTCAGGCCGTACCCTTCGTGTCACCAGGCGTTCCCAGCCACGGGGAGAGCTTCTGCCAGACTCTCTCCGGTGCGACGTGCGTGTTCGACTGAATCACGGCGAAGAACGGTGGCCCGCTGCCCTCGAAAAGCGGGGTCGGGTCCCAACCATCGAAGTCGTCGGACTTCCACCAAATGCTGCGCTCGATGTCATAAATGCAGCAGTCGCTCACAAAGTGGTAGCGCTCGAAACGCCCAGTGGCCTCGAGAAAGGTGAAGTACATCGCGTACTCGGCCCACGGTCTGGACGCCGCGAGCCAGCCGCGCCACGGCCGTTGGTGACGATGCGGCCCCAACCGGTGCAACGTGAAGAAGATGCGCTGCTGGAGCCCGCGAAGGCCGCTCGCGTAGCGCCCTTGCCTCGCGACGCCGTCGAGATGCGCCAGAAGCTCGCGCACGGCCTCCGATGACCACACTACCGGCGTGACGTTATGCAACACACCGCGCCGCGGCGCCCGGAGCGCAAGCACCGCTTCCGCGCCGTCGTACCAGTCCGGGTGCTCATCCGTCGGGATCACAAAGCACGCGGCCTTTCCACCCGGGACCAGTTGGGTGGTCGTCACCGCACGAGTGCACACCACGTCGGCATCGAGTGTCAGGTAATAGCTCGTCGACACGTATTCTGCCGCGGCGAGCTTGACGAGCTGCTGTCGGTACCAACCTGGCAGATGCACGAAGCTCTTCATTTCGGGAACCCACCGCTCCTCGGGCACGACCTCGACGTCGAGGATGCCGACGACCCGACGGATCTGAGGAAGCAGCGTCGCGAACGCCGCGCCGGGCACGACGACATAGAGCCGACCGAGGCCCGGGAAGAACTTCTGAAGTGACCGCGCCATCACGGCGAAGCGCCGCAGATCGCGAGGAAGGAGAGGTATGACTGCATCGAGCGGAGGCATGGCCGGCGGATTGTAGTGGCGTCTGGACGAGCCTTCCAGCTCGCTGGCGCTATCCAATCTGTGCCGAAGGCTCCAAACGCACTATGGTGTGGCCGTGACCTTGCGGCCCGAACCACGCTTGCGCATCCTCGCGCGACCCGCGCGCAGCAGCCTCAAGGACAATCCGTATACGGCGCTCCTCTATCGTGAGGTGGAACGGGCGGGTCTTTCGGTGGTTGAGTACTGGCCTCACAGCGCAGCGCTCGCACGTTGGGATGTGTTGCACGTGCACTGGCCCGAGTCGGTGTTCGATCACACGCTGATTGAAGCGCTGCCCACGACCGAGAGCCTGCTCTTCGGCGCCCGGCGCGCGCGAGCCAGAGGCGCCAAGCTGCTCTGGACCATCCATAACCTGCGTGCCCATGAATACAAGCACACGTTCTTCGAAGAGCGGTTCTGGCGGCTCTTTCTCGCCGAGCTGGACGGCGTCGTGGCGCTCACGGACGCGGGGCTGGTGGCAGCTCGCCAACGGTTCCCGGAGCTCCAGCAGAAGCCGTCGTGGATCGTTCCTCATCCGCACTATCGGGGCCAATACCCTGACTCGCTCGACAAGCGCGCAGCTCGTCTTCGACTCGGCCTCGATGCGACGACCCGGGTGATGCTCGTGTTCGGGCGCATGTACGAATACAAGAATGTGCCGGAGCTCCTGCGCGCGCTGCGTTCGGCGCCAGAAGAGAATTGGGCTGTCGTCGTCGCGGGCAAGCCGAGAAACCAGCAGGTCGAGCGCGCGTTGCGGAGCGCGGGAGGCGGGGACCCGCGCGTGCGTTATCACCTGAAATTCATCGATGCATCAGACGCGCAGATCTACTTTCGTGCGGCCGATTTGGTCGTGCAACCATACCGTGAGATCTTGAATAGCGGAAGTGCACTGCTGGCGCTGTCGTTCGACAGGCCCGTGCTCTTGCCCGCCCACGGTGCTGGACTCGATCTCGCGCGCGACTTTGGGCCGCCGTGGGTGCACACGTACTCTGGGGAACTCGATGCGACCGCACTCGCGCAAACGCTCGTGGCCACCGCGGCGCTACCGGAGAGAACTGACGGCGCGCATCTGCGCACGCTCGACCCCGCCACGGTCGGCGCGAAGATGGTTCAGGTGTACAGAGATCTGGTCGGCGGCTGAACCGAAGGAGCGTCGTGAACTTCGCCTGGCTCAGCCCCTACTTGCCGGCGCCCGCAACC
>JADGRG010000026.1 GCA_017881145.1 Sandaracinaceae bacterium
CGAAGGTGCCGACCTGTTTGCCTTGGTAGGTGCTGCCGAGCGCGGCGCAGCAGTCTTCCACCAGCCAGAGATCGTGCTTGCGTGCGAACTCGACGATGGCGCCGAGGTCGTAAGGGTTGCCCAGCGTGTGCGCCAGCATGATGGCGCGCGTGCGCGGCGAGAGCGCGGCATCGAGCGCGTTCACGTCGATGTTGTACTCGGGCACGGTGACGTCGAGAAACACCGGCACCAGCTGGTTCTGCACGATCGGGTTCACCGTGGTCGGGAAACCCGCAGCCACCGTGATGACCTCGTCGCCGGGTCGCAAGCGTTCGGCGCCGAGCTTCGTCGAGGTCAGCGCGGAGAGAGCAACCAAATTCGCCGACGAGCCCGAGTTGACCAGCACCGCATCACGCGTGCCGAGCCGCGTTGCGAGCTCCTTGGCGAAGCGATCGGCGAAGCGACCCGAGGTGAGCCAGAAGTCGAGCGAGGAGTCGACCAGGAGCTTGATCTCGTCCTCGTCGAACACACGCCCCGCACAGGGCACCGGCGACTGTCCCGCCACGAAAGTGCGCTTGGGGAAAGCCTCGCGGTGGTAGTCGACGACCAAACGCGCGATCTGCTCGCGCAGCGCGTCACTTGCGTCCGACATGACCCAGGAACTCCTCGTACCAGCGGATGGTGTGACGCAGGCTCTCTTCGAGCGTGAAAAGCGGGCGCCAACCGAGCTCGGCATGGGCCTTCTTGGCACTCAAGAACTGCTCGGGGATCTCATGGCTGGCCTGGTTGAGAATCTCGGGCTCTAGCTTCGAGCCCATCACGCGCAGGATCAGACGCACGATGTCGGTCACGGACATGGCCGACTCGGTCGAGAAGTTGAAGCCCGCACCACGCAGCTCGGGCCGACGCGAGAGCTGCTCGGCCAACTCCATGTAAGCCGCCGCGCCGTCTTCGATGTAGAAGTAGTCGCGGATGAACGAGCCATCCGAACGGATCTGCGGTCGCTCGCCCTGCAGCACCGAGCGGATGGTGCCAGGCACAATGCGGTTCCAGTTGAGGTCGCCGGGGCCGTAGAAGTTGCCGCAGCGCGTGATCGCGACCGGCACCTTGTAAGTGACTGCATAGCTCTGCGCGATCAAGTCCGCGCAGGACTTGCTGCAATCGTAGGGGAAGCGCCCCTGCAGCGGCGCGTCCTCGGTATAAGGAAGCACGGGCTGCACGCCGTAGGCCTTGTCGGACGACGCCAGCACCACGTCGGCAATCAATGGGGAGCGACGACAGGCTTCGAGCAACGCCCAGGTGCCGCCGACGTTGGTCTCCCAAGTCGAAACCGGATTGCGGTTCGCGATGGGCACGATGGTCTGCGCCGCCAGGTGAAACACCGAGCGCGTCTCGTACTCACCGAGCACCCGCTCCATCAGCTCCTGATCGCGCACGTCGCCGCGCACGATCCGAACCTTCTGGTCGGTGCCCGAGCGGAAGAGCTCACTCTGCGGAACACCATCGCGCACCAGGCACGTGACCTCGGCGCGCGCTTCAACCAGCCGGCGCGTGAGACAAGAGCCGAGCAGCCCAGTTGCGCCGGTCACGAAGACCGGCCTGCCTTCCCAGAAACCAGCCATCAGGTCCAGACCTTCCAGGGCGCGTTGCCCGCAGCCCACATCTCGTTCAACGCGATGTACTCGCGGTAGGTGTCCATGGTGTAGAAGACGCCGTTGTGCTGGTAGGCCGCCAGCTGGCCCTCTGCAACCAAGCGTTGCAGGGTGTCCTGCTCGAAGACGCAATCGTCGCCGCCCAAGTAGTCGAGGACCTTGCGGTTGAGCACGAAGAAGCCAGCACTCGACCAGTCGCCGAGCATCGGCTTCTCCACGAAGTGGTCGACGTTGCCGTCCTGGTCGAGATTGAGGATGCCGTAGCGCGACTTGATGCGCACACCACTCACGGTCGCGAGCTTGCCGTGCGCGCGGTGGAAGGCCAAGAGCGCGTTTAGGTCGACGTCGGCCAGGCCATCGCCGTAGGTCATCATGAAGGTGTCCGTGTCGATGTGGCGCATCAAGCGCTTGAGCCGGCCACCGGTCATCACCTCGAGGCCCGTCTCCGCCAGCGTGACCTTGTAGTCCTGCTCGCCATGCGACTCGAGGTACTTGACCTCGGGCTTGTCACCCAGCCGCACCTGGAAGTCGGAGTTCATCGCGTCGTAGTTGAGGAAGTATTCCTTGATCATCCAGCCGCGATAGCCGAGCGCCAACACGAAGTCTTTGAACCCGTAGTGGGCGTAGTGCTTCATGATGTGCCAGACGATCGGCCGAGCCCCGACCTGAACCAGCGGCTTGGGCCGATACTCCGTCTCTTCACGCAGCCGCATGCCCATACCGCCGCAGAGGATCACCACCTTCATCGCGAAGTCTCCTGTTGCCGAGTAAAGCCCCCTCGCGCGCTCGCGAAGACATCGGGGCCGCCATAGCGCGGCGGACTATAGCTTGGTTTTCGGCAGATGCTTCTGCCCCGGTCATGCTGGCCGGAGAAATTCGCAGCCCGTACCCGGAGCCAGACCGAGCCGGGATGCGGCCTGAAAATGCGGCCGAGCCCCCCCGGATGCGGCATACTGCGCCCGCGCGACGACCTGGAAAGCACGGGCCTTTGCCGCTTGATCCCAACCCGAGCCCACCTGCCATGGACAGCAAGAAAAAAGTTTCGATCTTCACGCCCTGCTACAACGAAGAGGGCAACGTCCAGAAGTGCTACGAGGAAGTGAAGCGCCTCATGGCGGGGCTCTCGGACAAGTACGAGTACGAGCATCTCTTCGGCGACAACCGCAGCCGCGATCGCACCTTGCCGATTCTGCGCGAGATTGCTGCCAAAGATCCCAGGGTCAAGGTGCTCTCGTATTCGCGCAACTACGGCGCCGAGAAATCCAGCGTCACGCTCTTGCGCCACTGCACGGGTGACGTCTGCATCGGCCTGGTGGCCGACCTGCAGGAGCCGCCCGAAATGATCCCGGTGTTCCTGCAGAAGTGGGAAGAGGGCAATGAGATCGTCTGCGGCATCTACAGCAACAACTCCGACGGCTGGCTGATGGCCAAGTTCCGCAAGTTCTACTACTACCTCGTGGACAAGCTCGCGCAGGAAGAGCTGGATCGCGACTATTCCGGCTATGGCGCGCTCGATCGCAAGGTGGTCGACATCGTGGCGGGCGTCGACGACTTCGACCCTTACATCCGCGGCATCGTCTCCACCATCGGTTTCAACAAGGTCTACGTGCCCTACGAACGTCGCGCGCGCGAGCACGGCGAGTCGAAGCACAACCTGGCATTTCTCTTCAGCTTCGCGCTCAACGCGCTGATCAGCTACAGCGTTCTGCCGATCCGTCTGGCCACGTACATGGGCCTCTTCTTGGCTGGCTCGTCGATCATGGCGTCGGTGATCTACGGCATCGTCAAGCTCTTCAACTGGAACATCCAGGCGCCGGGCGCCACGACCACCATCGTGTTGATTCTCTTCTTCTCCGGCGTGCAGCTCTTCTTCCTGGGCGTGCTGGGCGAATACATCGGCGCGATCCACGGCCAGGTGCGGCGCAGACCCTTCGTGATCGTCCGAGAGCGGCTCAACTTTGGCGAGCAGAAGCCACTGCCAAAGTGACGCGGCGCTCGGCGAGCGTTCAGGCCTGAAACACCCAGAGCTTGTTCAGCACGTAGCCGACCACGGCGCTCGGCAGAAGCATGGCCGCGCCGCTCAGATAGGCGTCGTAGCCGAGGGCTTGGCCCGCACGCAGGCCGAGCAAGTTCAGACCGTAGAGCGCTGCGTAGACGCCAACGAAACGCACGATCCGCTTGCGCTCGATGTTGTCGAACACGAACTTGCCGGTGGTGTGGAAGTTCCAGATCACACCGGCGATGGTCGAGAGCAGCGCGGCCAGCGAGTAGTGCAACCCAACGTAGACGAGCAGGGCGAACACCAGGTAGCCGAAGAGCGTGTTCAGCCCGCCGACCAAGAGGAAACGCGCGAACCGGCGCGCTTCGGGGTGCGGCAAGCGTTGTTCGAGCCGCAAGAGCAGCGTGCGCACGCCCGCCAAGACCCCGGTGGGAGCGCCGGCAGCGGCGTCATTGACTTCCAGCTTCGAGCTTTCTGGCTGCGTGGGCATCAGGCCTGATGATACCAAGCTGCGGTCCTGCGAATCGCCTCGGCGAGCGGCACCGTGACGCGCAGGCCCAGCTCCTCGCGCGCCCGACGATTGTCCGGCACGTAGCGCAGCGGCGGCACCAAAGGGTCGGGCTCGCGCGCTCGCACGATGCTGGCACCCTTGGCCAGCGTGGACGCTACTGCGTGCGCGAGCTCCGAGATCGAGAGGTCGGCATCCGAGCCCACGTTGTAGGGCCGGGCCACTTTGCCAGCGAAGAGGATGGTCCAGAGCCAGGTCGCTAGATCGGCAGCGTAGAGGTAGGAGCGATAGGGTGTTCCATCGCCACCGATGCGCAGCGGACCACCAGCCATCGCATCGCGAATGAAGTTGCCGATCGCAAACGCTCCGTCGAGCGGCAGATGCGGGCCGACGAAAGCGAAGCAGCGCGCGATGGTGGTCTCCAGGTTGTGTTGCACGGCATAGCGCGCGCAGAGAAACTCGGAGACGCGCTTGGCGTGCCCGTACCCAGCGTTCGGGTCGCTCGGCTCCGGAGCGCCGGTGAAATCCTCCGGGACGTGCGTGAGCTCGGATGGCTGCCGCCCGTAGACCGCGCCAGAGCTCGTGAAGAGATAGCGGCTAGCCTGCGCTTGCAGAGCGAAGTCGAGCGTCCGGCGCGTGGCCTGCACATCGCGCTCGAAGAGAGCTGTGCGGTCAGAGTCCGGCGCGTAGATCTCGGTCGCCACATGCAGCACGTGCGTGAAGCTACCGGCCGGAAACGGAAAGCTTGCCGCGTCCCCACGCTGAAACGAAAGAGCAGCTTCACGACCGAGATGCGGCAGCTTCTGCAGAAACGCCTCGGGATTGCGCGAAAGCACCGTGGCGCCAGCGTTGAGGCCCAGCCTGGCGTTGGCGTGAACGAAGCTCTCGAGCAGCCAGGCGCCGAAGAAGCCGGTGCCACCCGTGATGAAGAGCCGCCCACCCCGGACGCCGGTCCACAGGTCCCGGGTGCGGTCCAGGATATCGTCGAGATCTCGGGTCGGCAGAGCAGGCAGCATGGGTCGCAAAAGTGGTTGGTAGCTTGGCACAGGACGCAGTGCACGCGGGCAATGATCGTGCGCAACGCCAAGCCTGCGGGTGACATGCCCAGGCGACCTCCGCGCGTGGCTTCCCTTGACAGCAGCCTCGCTCCTGCCTACACCGCCTACGCGCTCGTGGTATACAGCGCTGTATCCTTTTCACATACCCGCCGAGCAGCCTCTGGCTCTCGGCGTAATCGCTTTGTCTCTCTCTCTTAGTACCGGCCCGACCGTCAGGCGGGCACAGCAACGACCGAGCCCGAACCATGGTCTCGGTCTTTCGAGCCCCGCATACGGGCTCGGTGGAGGCCCCGTGAAGATCCTGGTTCCCGTGAAGCGGGTCTGTGACCCGGACAACGCCAACAAGGTCAAGGTCTCGGCCGACGCATCGGCTGTGACGTCTGAAGGCTTGGAGTGGAAGCCCAATCCCTTCGACGAATACGCCGTGGAAGCGGCCCTTCGCCTCAACGAGAACGCCCCCAAGAACGAGAAGCTCGGCGAGACCATCGTCGTCTCGCTCGGCTCCGCGGACGTTGCGCAGACGCTGCGTCAGGCACTGGCCATGGGCGCCGACCGCGCCATCCTGGTCGAGGCCAGCGACGGCCAGCTCGACACCGCCGTGGTGGCGCGCGCGCTCAAGGCGCTCGTCGACAAGGAGAAGCCTGACCTCGTGCTGATGGGCAAGCAGACCGTCGACGGCGACAGCAACGCGGTGGGCCAGACGCTCGCCGAGTACCTCGGCTGGCCGATGGCGACGTCCGCGATGGGCGTGGCCACCACCGACGGTGGCAAGACCCTGACCGTTGGCCGCGAAGTCGACACGGGCGTGCTCACGCTCAAAGTCACAACGCCTGCCGTCGTCACGGTGGATCTGCGCATCGTGTCGCCCACCGCGATCAAGAACGGCGCGACGCCTGCCGACCACAAATACAACGAGGGTGCTCGCTACGCTTCGCTCAAGGGCATCATGCAAGCGAAGAAGAAGCCCATCGACCAGCTCAAGCTGGCCGACCTCGGCATCGACACCACGACCACCGCTGCCTATCCCAAGTTCGAGCTGCCTCCGGCGCGCACGGGCAACACAGTTTTCGTCGAGACCGTCGACGATCTCTTGAGCAAGCTGCGCAACGAAGCCAAGGCCATCTAGTCGCATACCACCAAAGCAGCCTGAGGAGAATCACCATGACAGACGTGTTGGTCGTTGCAGAGCTCATCGATGGCGGCATGCGCAGAACTACGCTGACGGCCGTAACCCTGGCCAAGCAGATCAGCGCCGGGACCGGCGGCAAGTTCGACATCCTTTCAATCGGCCAGGGCGGCAAGAACGCCTCGGCTCAACTCGCCAAGTACGGCGCGCGCAAAGTGCTGGTCGCGGAAGTCGCGGGCGGCTACTTCGCAGAAAAGTACGCGCCAACCGTCGCCGACGTCGCCAAGAAGGGCGGCTACGGCGTCATCACCGCGTGCGCCAGCACCTACGGCAAGGATCTCCTGCCGCGCGTGGCTGCCAAGCTCGGTGGCGCGAACATCAGCGACATCAGTGCTGCCAAGATCGACGGCGGCAAGGTTCTCTACAAGCGCCCCATGTACGCGGGTAACGTCTTCGGCTGGGCACAGCCGACGACCGCCACCGCTTGCGTCGGCGTGCGTCAGTCGGAGTTCGAGGCTGCGGCGGAAGCCGGTGGCGCGAGCCCGATCGAAGAAGTCGCAGTGGTCGCCGACCCGGCCGCATCACGCGTCGAGTTCGTGGGCCTCGAGAGCCAGAAGAGCGCTCGTCCGGAGCTCACCGAGGCCGCCGTCGTGGTGGCTGGTGGTCGCGCGCTGAAGAGCGCCGAAGGCTTCAAGACGGTGCTCGAGCCTCTGGTCGACGCCTTCGGCGCCGCTCTGGGTGCCTCACGCGCCGCCGTCGACGCTGGCTACGTGGCCGGCGATCTCCAAATCGGTCAGACCGGCAAGGTCGTGGCGCCGAAGCTCTACCTCGCGGTGGGCATCAGCGGCGCGATCCAGCACCTGGCGGGCATGAAGGGCTCGAAGGTCATCGTGGCTGTCAACAAGGACAAGGAAGCCCCCATCGCCCAGGTGGCG
>JADGRG010000260.1 GCA_017881145.1 Sandaracinaceae bacterium
CCTTGCTCCGGAACGAGTTCGCCTGCACGGTCATCGACGCACGCACACCAAGTCGATCGTTGCCGACGGCCGCAGTGTTCTGCTCTGGACCGGGAACCTGGAAGCGGCGCACGGGTGGGACAACGGTATCGAGGTCGGCCTTCGCGTAGATGACCCGGGTGTGGCATCGGCGATCGCGGGCTGGACGTCCGACGTAATGCGGCGAGCGACGCACGTAGCACTGCCGTCGCCGACTGTGCGAGAACTGGTCGCTCGCGGACGTGCGCGAGGACTCACCGGAGACTGGACGCTGCAGCTGCCAGTCGGAGAGGCGCGCGAGCGCGTCTGTGCAACGCTCAGGCGCTATCCGTTGGAGCTTCTCGAGCAATCGACGGACCTTCTTCTCCGCTGCGGAGATGCGATGCTCATCGCTATCCGCCTAGACGACGCCGCTCGCCGAATCGATGCGCTGCACATTCGCCGCGTCGCCAACCTCATGGGAACCAAGAGCCGCGGGTGGGTCTCCGACTGTACTTTGCGTGTGGTGGTGCCACCGGAGCCATCGCGCGCTCAAACGCCGCAGGATCACAGAGGCAAGAAAGGAAGGCGACGATGACGGCAACCACCATCGCCGTGTCGTGGGTGTCGTTCAATTCCGATCCCTACGAGCGCGCAAAGGACGGGTCCTACGTGGAACGTGACGGTGTGAAGGCACCCGGCCCGACCCTCGAATTCTTGCTTAACCCAAGCTCTCCTGTGGCGAATCGGGTGAAGAAGCTCTACTTGCTCGCCCGGAAGCCCCTGGAGTCTCAGTCAGGCGGGCGACGCGTTCACCCTCGCGAGATGGATGTTGTCCAGGAACTGATCGCTGCGCTTGCAGCACATGCGGCCGGGCTCGAGGTCGAGCTGCTCTGGTGGGACACCGATGCGACGCCGATCGATCATCGGGAGATCTTCCTATTCACGGCCAACTCCCTGGCCGCCGTGCGACGCGCCAATCCCCGGGCGCACCTCGCAGTGAACCTGAGCCCAGGCACACCAGCGATGCAGACGGTCATGCTTCTCGCGCTGCAAGCTCGACTTGCCGGCGACCAAGTGCGCGCGTTCCAAGGGATCCCACGCGACAAGCGACGATCAGCGGACGATGTTTTTCGCGAGGTGACGTGCAATCTTCTTGCCGAACTCGCAGCGACCCAGACAGACAGTGAAGTCGAGACCGAACGGTCAGCCATGTGGACGCTCGAGCGTTCGCGGTCTCCACGGATGCGTGAGGTCGCAACGCTCGTCGAGCGCTTTGGGAGCGCCCCGTTTCCGGTCCTCATCATCGGGGCACGAGGCACTGGCAAGACGGCGATCGCGCGGCGCCTTCGAACCGCCTTTCGCGAGTGGACTCTGAAGCCGACAACGGGGTGGGATTTCCACTTGAACTGCGCCGAGTTTCGCGGCGACGCGAGCATGCTTCGAAGCGAGCTGTTCGGTCATGTGAAAGGGTCATCCAACTTGGCCACCCGTGACAAGGTTGGTCTTCTCGAGAGAGCCGCCGACGACTGCGTGTTCCTGGACGAAGTCCATTGGATGGATCCGCAGGCCCAGGGACTCCTGCTTCTGGCGCTGCAACGAAGCGGCGGCTTTCGTCGCATCGGTGGCGACGCGGCAATCCCCGCGCGCTTTCGCCTGCTGGTCGCGAGCAATCAATCTCGCACCGTGCTTCGAGAACGGCTCACGCCGGATTTCTTGGACCGAATCGCGGATCTCGTCATCGAGCTTCCGGAGCTACGTGAGTGCCACGAGGACCTCGCTGACATCTGGAGATCCGGCGTGCGACAGGCATGCGAAGAATTGAAACTGCGCGACCCGAATCGGGCGTTACCGGGTGTCAACGTCATGGTGGCTGAGTTCCAACCACATCAGGTGCGGATTGCGCGAGCGCTGTCTAACATGCGGTTGCCAGGGAACTTCCGTGATCTAGAAAGGCTCGCACGGAGGCTTCTTGTCGCAGGGTTGGCCCACGGTCGTCACTTGTCGCTCAAGGACGATCTGGTGCGCCTAGAACTCGACCTCCTTCGCAGAGAGGAGCAGGTCGAAGCGGAGCGTGGCAGCGGCGGTGGTGCATCGGTGACGGACGAGCTCCCGACCGTGGCGCGATGCGAAGACTTCATGCGTGAGGCGCGCGACGCAGGTACAGCAATTTCTGTCGTGGCCGCTGTCAACGAGTGGGAGCGCCGCCTCCTGATTGCGGCGCATGCGATTGCCGGAAGCGGCACGAAGGCTGCGGGACTCGTCGGACTGAGTCCGCGCACATTCAATGCAAAAATGGAAACATGGACCCGATCCGGTGGACGGGCCGACGAAGTTCCGCGCCGTCACAAGAAGGCGTGACGGGCCCTACGGACGTGCCGATTCAAGCGGCCTGAAGCGCTTTGCCACCATGACGCGACCAGACCCGGCAGCCGTTCAGCAGCGCCTGACGAAGTGCCGGACGCGTGTCCGTAAATAATTGTCAAAGGGTTCTCGACTTAGTTCCGATCTTGGCCCGTGAGCAAGTGTTCGAGGCGATCTGCTTCCTGGGCCACACGACGCAGGTAGAGCTCGAACTCGTCGTTAGAGAGTCCGGCAGTCGGCACGTGCGTCTCCGCCAGGATGCGGTTGTCGCGTGACCAACGAAACCCGACGAGGGGTGCTGCGCGGTTGCACTGCAAAATGCGCAGGCTCAGGTCGCGCTCACCGTCGACGCAAGCGGAAGCGATGAATGTCTCTACCGCGTTGGATCTCATCACGGTCGACACGAGCCGATATCCATCCGGTGTCAGTTCCACGCGAACCTGCTGGGTACGGCCGTTCGGAAAACGAACGCGCACGGTGTTGTCGTCGACCTCGAGCTCCTTGGCTCGACAGAAGCGATGCCAATCACGCATTCACGTCCTCCTCGCGTGCGAGGTCCACGGCGAACTCCGACAGAGCAGCATCGCGACCTGCGATGAGGTCTTGCTCCAGCGTATCCGCAGCGTTCACGACACGCCGCACCAGGGTCGTAACCCGCTCCGCGTCGTAGTTGGCAGCTCCCAGCAGGACGTCGTCTTCGACGGTCACGTCGTAGGAGCCGTCCTCGCGACCCAGGATTCCGGCGACAGGCGCCGGTAGTTCCCTAGCGTGCTCGATGACCTCCAGCAGAACATCGCCTTCGACACCAACCTCCCCAACTGGGCTGATGCAGCGCACACACAAGCGTTGAGAAATGCTGCGCAGGTACAGAGCAAACGGCTGTATGCGCGCACCGACGCGGGCAGTGCCCATGAGCGGGCCCCACTGAGTGAGAGGTGTCCAGACGACCTGCAGATCGCCGAGCGGGTGGCCCAGAAGATCACGAAAGCGTGCTCGCGCCGCTTCGGCATCGAGCGCGCTACGACCCAATACACGCTGCTCACCGGAAAGGGCCCATGGCGGAATGGCGAACGCTGTTTGTAAACGGCCCTCGATGGGCTTCGGGTACTCCGTGGACGCGAGTATTTCGCGATTCACGTGCAGGGTGCGTTCATCACCCTCCTCAGCGGCCAATCCCTCGTGCATGAGGACGAGGAATCGGTCCATCTTCCGCAGAACACGTCGAACTTGGAGCGACTCGACCGTCTCTTCGAGGTGCGGGTAATAGACCTGAAGCCGCTCGGGGTCACCGAGACCATGCGTCAATGCCGACAACCTCCGATCGTTCTGCGACCGTAGAC
>JADGRG010000261.1 GCA_017881145.1 Sandaracinaceae bacterium
ATCCGAGTGCGCAGCAGCTGACCCTCGCGCAGACAGACGTTTGCAATGATTGCCACAGTCCCGACGGGACCTACGACGGCGTGAACAACCTCGTGTCAGGCGCCAAGCCCAACTGGAAGGCGGGCATCTACGACCCTGCAACGCAGACGCTCCCCGCCGGCAAGGAGAAGTGGTGCGCCGGCTGTCACGATGAGTCGCCCAGCTACATGCAGAACGTGATCGCGCCGATGGTCATCGGCGACGAACAGGCGTCCACGCAATACGGAACCGGGTACGGCTTCTACAAGACCGGGCATGGCCTACCTGCCACGTCGGCCTATCCGTGGACGGTGAAGCCGGGTAGCACTCAGCAGCGCATGGGTGCTGGTCTAACCTGCGAGAGCTGCCACGACTCGACCAAGCCGCACATCGATGGTGCCCGAACTTATGCCTACCCAGGCACGCCCGCGAGCTACCAGGCCGGCTATCGGCTCAAGTCGGTCAACGGCAATCCGCCGATGATGATCCCTCGTACCCCCAACACCGGGGGGGGCATCCTAGCCAGCGACTTCAATCTCTGCTTCAGGTGTCACGACTCGGGGCCGTTCGTATCTTACGCGGATAAACGAACGAACTTCCGGAACGACATGACCGGGGTCAATGACCACACCTTCCACCTCGGTGAAGACAGCGCTTTCTTCCAGTCCGACTGGGGTCCCGTCCAAGGGACGAGCGGCGACAGTCGCGCAACCTGCATCCAGTGCCACAATGTACACGGCTCGCCTCAGCTGGCGATGATCACCAATGGCGACCTGAACTACCTGTACCCGGGCATCACGATCTCTTACTCGCAGGATGGTTCGACCACGCCGACCGGGCTCACGCTGCCCGACAGTCAGTACAGCATCTTCCTTCCAGATGCGGCGAACTTGCCGGTCTGCGCGAAGGCCTGCCACGGTGTGGCGGGCCCTGTCTATCGGCGCACGCCCTTCGATAACGTGGCGCCGCTGATCACCGGCGTTCACGGCCCGATCGGTAACGCGGTCATCTCCGCACGCTTCACGGAAGGCGTGACCGGACCTGGCGGGGTGGCGCTCACGCCCGCGGCTTTCACTGTCGTCGATCCGGGTGGTCGCACCGTGGTGTCGGTCTGGCACAACCCGGGCGACGCCATCGCCGTCCTGACCCTGAGCTCACCGCTCGCCGCAGCTGGCGTGACGGTCGCGGCTGCCAGCAACGCGATCTTCGACCTCGCTGGAAACGTCATGGTGCCATCGCCGGTCGTCGTCGACGGTACTGACACGACGCGACCCACAGCAACCATCACGAGCCCCGTCAATGGCGCCACCAATGTCCTGATCGGGACCACCCTGGTCTTCACGCTCGCCGACGACCAGAGTGGGGTGGACTGGTCGAGCTTCCAGATTCAGTTCTCGGGCAGCAAGGGCTACTCGGCCACCTATACGGCGGCGGACACGAGCGTGCTGACCAGAGCGGGCAATGCGCTCAACTTCTCGGTGAACGCCCGCCCGCTGATCGCCTTCAACCTGGACGAAGACATCGTGGTGGCGCTCTCCGCCAAGGACATCCGGGGCAACGTCTTGCTCCCGCCGGCCTGGTCGTTCCATACCCAGGCAGCGGTCGTCGCGCAGACGGTCCGGTTGCACCCCTCGGGCCTTGCCACCGGTTCGAGCCCTTGGGCGATCGTTCCCAGTGGCGGTTGGCCGGCTTCTCTGGACAGCAATGACGGGGACACGAGCTACGCCAGCCACGTTGCCAACGGTGCGACTGACTCGTTCACCGTGAGCATGGACGACCTGCCTGCCGCCAGCGTGATCCAGGGCATCCAGTTTGGCGCGGTGATCCGAACTCTCGACGGAACTACTCCCGCCAATCCGTACGCGTCCGCCACGCTCTTCGACATCGGCTACCAGACGTCGGCTACGTTGTCGGGGACCGTCACCTGGAAAGACGCTGGCGGCACCACTATTCCCGGCAACACGGCCACATACACGCTCATCCAGTCGGCCGTCTACACCCTAAACCCGGGCGACGGGCCGCTGACCTTACCCGATATCAACAACCTCAAGATCCTCGTGCGCCGCCTCTCGACCGGCAGCCACATCGACCGCGTGACCGAGGTCTGGGCCGACGTGACTTACATGCCGTAGGTCCTCATCGTCTCTCTCGACGCCTTGCCCCGGATGTCCCGGGGGCTAGCCGCAATGCCGGTCAGTTAGAAGTGCCACGATCATTTTGCAGTCGGGTTGTTTCGACGGTCTCGCTGGCCTGCGGTGGCCTTGGGACGCGCTGTTTCTTCGCGTAGCTGCTCATCTTGATCTTCACGGCACGGCGATAGCGCCGCTCACTGCGTCTTGGCGGCAGGGTTTCTTCCAGGGTAGAAGTCGAACCGGTCCATGGCTGCACACGAAGCACAGGGCAAATCGGAGGGCGCGGTCGCCGCGATTGGCTGCAATCGGCTTGAAGTGCCGGCCGTGGAGGCCTGCCTCTGGCTCGCCTGGAACGAGGCTGGGCTTTGTAGGGTGCTCTGGTGCTTAGGCACGTCGGCCTCCCGTCCGAGCGAGATCGATCCCTCAGTCCCCGAGTTGCCGATCCCCGAAACCTACGCGACTCGTTTCGGCCGCTACTTCGCGGGCCAGGCGGTCGACCCGGCAGATTTGCCCGTCGACCTGCGTGGCACGGACTTCCAGTGCCGGGTGTGGAACGCACTGCGCCGCATTCCGCGCGGAGCGGTGCGCTCCTACGCCAGCGTAGCCAGCGACGTGGGCAGCCCGCGGGGCATGCGCGCGGTGGGTATGGCCAACGCCAGCAACGTGCTCGCACTGGTGGTGCCTTGTCACCGCGTCGTGGACAAGGACATGAGCCTGGGTGGCTACACACCGGGCGTACACATCAAGCGCTATCTGCTCGCACTCGAAGGCGTGCGTGTGGTCGGCGAGCACGTGCATCAGGGCCAGCTGCCGCTCATCTAAGTTCGAGCAAGAACGAGAACGAGAACGAGAAACAGGAAGGCGAGAAGACGGGAAGGCGAGAGGGAGTTTCGAATTATTAAGATCGTTTCTTCTGCTCTTCTTCTGGGCTTCCCGCCTTCCACGCCTCCCTGTTCAATCTCTTCTGCCGCAGCCTTCAGCTCGCGTCTAGCTTGGCGAGCGCGCTCTTGGCCTGCGCCAACGTCTCTTCCAGCTCGGCTTGTCGCTCGCGTTCCTTCTGCACCACGTCCGGCGGCGCACGGTCCACGAAGCCTGCGTTGCCCAGCTTCTTCTCGATGGCTAGCCGATCTTTGTCGAGCTTCTGGACCTGACGCTCCAGGCGCTCGCGCTCCTTCTTGTCGTCGACCAGCCCGGTGAGCGGCACGATCAGCATCACGCCCTCGGCCATGCTGGTCGCGCTCTTGTCAGGCACCGGGCTGCTGCTGGCTGCTTCGACGTGCAACGTGGCGTTGCAGAGCGTCTCAATGGCAGCATGCTCACGCTCCAGCAAGGCGCGAACCTGAGCGTCGTCCGAGCGCAGCGTCAGCGGCAGCGCGAGGCGCGGGTGGATGTCGCGTTCGGCGCGGATGGCGCGTGCGGCCACGATCACGGCCTGCAGCAGGCTCATCTCGCGTTCGACCTCGAGTGCGCGTAGCCCATCGTGCGTGGCGTCCGGGTAGGGCGCCAGCATGATGGTCTGGCCGAGCCCTTCGGCCTTGGGCACGCGCTGCCAGATCTCCTCGGTGATGAAAGGCATCATCGGGTGCAGGACGCGCAGCGAGGTTTCGAGCACGTGCACGAGCACAGCGCGCGTCTCCGCCTGGACGGCTGCATCGGCGCTTTGAAGGAGCGTTTTGGAGAGCTCGAGGTACCAGTCGCAGTAGTCCTGCCAGACGAAGTGGTAAAGCGCGATGGAGGCTTCGTCGAGGCGGTAGTCCTCGACCGCGGAGTGCACGACCTCGATCGCCGCCGTCAGCTTCGAGAGGATGAAGCGATTGGCGAAGACCTTGGCTTCGGGGCGAGCCTGCGTGGCCAGCGCGTCGGTGCCGTCCAGGTTCATGAATACGTAGCGCGCTGCGTTCCAGAGCTTGTTGCCGAAATTGCGGTAGCCCTCGATGCGCTTCATGGAGAGCGCGATCTTGGTGGTCTGCGGCGAGTAGCTGAGCAGCGTGAGCCGCAGTGCATCGGCGCCGTAGGCCAAGAAGCCTTCGGGATAGGTCCTGCGCAGGTAGTCGATGCCGCTGTCTTTGGCGCCGTTCTTCTGAGCCTTCTCGATCAGCTCCGTGATCGTAGCGCCGTTGATGACGTCGAGCGGATCGATGACGTTGCCCTTGACCTTCGACATCTTGTCGCCGCGCTCGTCGGTCACCAGGCCCGAGAGCAGCACGCGCTTGAAGGGCGGCTCTCCCATGAAGTGGATGCCCATCATCATCATCCGGGCTACCCAGAAGAAGAGGATGTCGTAGCCGGTCTCCATGTCGCTGGTCGGGTAGAAGCGCTCGAGGTCGAGCGTCTTCTGCGGCCAACCCAGGGTCGAGAAGGGCCAGAGCGCGGAGGAGAACCAAGTGTCGAGCACGTCTTCGTCCTGCACCACGACGCCGCCGCACTTCTCACACTTGGCGGGTGCGCTGGCTGCGACGTGCGTGTGCGTGCAGCTCTGGCAATACCAAGCGGGGATCGGGTGGCCCCACCAGAGTTGGCGCGAGATGCACCAATCCTGAATGTCGCGCATCCAGTGGAAGTAAGTCTTGGTCCAGTGCTCGGGGATGATGCGGGTTTGCCCGCTCTCCACCGCTGCGATCGCCGGCTCCGCGAGCGGTTTCATGCGCACAAACCACTGCGTCGAGATCATCGGCTCGACGACGGTGCCGGAGCGCTGCGAACGCGGCAGCGTCAGCACGTGCGGCTTGCTGCCGCGCGCCAAGCCGAGCTCTTCCAGCTTGGCTTTGACGGCCTTGCGCGCCGCGAAGCGATCCATGCCAGCGAAGGGGCCGCCGTTCTCGTTGACCTTGCCGTCTTTGTGGAAGATGTTGATTTCTTCCAGCGCGTGCCGCTTGCCGGTCGCGAAGTCGTGAAAGTCGTGGGCCGGCGTGACCTTCACCGCGCCGGTGCCGAACTTGGGATCGACCAGCACCGCGTCGGTGATAATGCGAACCTTGCGCGCAAGGAATGGATGCAGCACATGCTTGCCGTGCAGGTGCGTGTAGCGCGGATCGTCCGGATGCACGGCGACGGCGGTGTCGCCCAGCATCGTCTCGGGGCGCGTGGTCGACACCACGATCTCGCCGCCGCCCTCGACCGGATAGGCGAAGTCGAAGAGCTCGCCTTGCACGTTCTCTTCGCTTTCGACCTCGAGATCAGAAAGCACCGTCTGCGACTGCACGTCCCAGTTCACCAGACGCGTGTCGCGGTAGATCAGACCTTCCTGATAGAGCGTCACGAAGGCGTGGCGCACCGAGCGCGAGAGACCCTCATCCATGGTGAAGCGTTCGCGCGACCAATCGCAGGACGCGCCCAGCACGCGCAGTTGCTGCAGGATGCGACCGCCCGACTCGGCCTTCCACTTCCAGACGCGCTCGATGAACTTCTCGCGGCCCAGGTCGTGTCGCGTGAGCTTCTCGCGAGCAAGTTGCCGCTCCACCACCACCTGCGTGGCGATGCCGGCGTGGTCGGTGCCTGGGATCCACAGCGTGTTGAAGCCGCGCATCCGGTGGTAGCGGATCAGCACGTCCTCGAAGGTGATGCGACACGCGTGGCCCATGTGCAGCGAGCCGGTCACGTTGGGTGGCGGAATCGCGATGGTGTAGGTCGGCCTCTGATCGCCGGGCTTGGCGCTGGCATTGAAGAAGCCGTGTTCCTCCCAGAACCGATACCAACGTGGCTCGGTCTCGCGCGGCTCGTAGGCTTTGGGCAGCTCGGTGGTCATGGCAAACCTCGCAAGCTCGGCGGTATGACGCATTCCGCGCGCCGGCTCAAGCGACGAGCTTCGGCCAAGTGCGACGCAGCGCAGCGCTCACCTCGCGGCGCACGCATAGGCGCAGCGTCGGGCCAATCTGCCCAGCGGCACACGCCGCTTACAAGGCGCGTTCAACGCGTGCTCGACGCGGTTCAACCGGCAGTGAGGCGCCGAATCTCTTCTTTGATGATGGTCTCGGCGAGATCCGGGACGACTTCCCAGACGATCTTCTCGATCACTTCGCGAGACAGGGTCAGCACGCCCTCGACTTGATCCGTGGAGAGCCCGAGACCCGCCAGCTTGCGCTCGAGGTCCGAGCCAGCACCGGCGTTGGCACTGACCGCCGCCGCCAGCGGCTGCGGTTTGGGCGCGGCTTGGTGCACGGGCATGGGCTGCGGTCTGGAAGGGATGGCCGCGACTTGTGGCACGGGAGCAGCAGTCGGTGGCTTGCCGAATGCGATGGTCTTGCTGCCGACGCGACTCTGACGGCCGGCATCCGCAGCGGCGGCCGCTGCTGCGGATGCTGCGGCTGCCGCGGGACTCGGGGCATCCGCGCGAGCACCTCTGGCGGGCGCCAATGCGGGCGCTAGTGCGGGCGCCAGTTCGGGCGCCAGTCTTGGCTTGCCCATCACCTGCTTCACACGATCGATCATGTGCTGGGTGTCGAAGGGCTTCAGCACGTGGTCGTCGACGCCAGCAGCCTTCCCCTTGTCGTCGTCGTAAGGGTGCTTCTGACTCGCCATCATGACCACCGCGGTTCGTTCGAGCCCCGGGGTGCTCTTGATTGCGCTGGCGATGGCGTAGCTGTCCGTGTTGCCGAGCGAGAGGTCGACGAGCACCAGATCTGGCGCCAGCTCGGCGGCCTTGCGCACTGCTGCCTCGCCACTGTCCACCGAAGTCACCCGCGCGTCTTCGCCCTGGAAGGTCAGCTCCAGAATTCGGCGCATGGTCACGCTGTCGTCCGCAACCAGAATGTTCACCGGCACGCCGTGCCTCCTTGCGCCTCTGCGCCGCACAAATATGCGAGCAACGCGCAGAAGCAGACCACAAGCTGGCGCATTTGGTCAAGGAATCCGGTCACCTACATCGCTCGCCGGGGCTCTGGCCCCGCTGCCATGGTGGTGGGTGTGGGTGCTGCATTTGCTTCGCAGCGGCCATCGCGCAGGATCGCGGTTGATTCTCGGCGTTGGCTGGCCTATTGGGCGCGCAAGCATGACAAGCAAAGAGCCGAACGCCGACACCGAGTCGAAAACGGGCCGAGACTTCGCACGCCGCTACGTGGCGCTCTCGCCCGCGGCACCGGAAGGTCCTCTCGGCTTAGTGGAGCTCCTGCCCGGTAGCGGGGACATCGAAGTCGAGATCGGTTTCGGTCGCGGCCGCTTCCTCCTCGACCGTGCCGGCGTGGCTCCTGCGTCGCGCTTGCTCGGCATCGAGGTCAAACGCAAGTGGGCTTACCTGGTCGCAGAGCGAGCCAAGAGCCTAGGCCTTGCGAACGTGCGGGTGTTCGGCGGCGATGCGCGCGACATTCTGCTGCGCCTCGGCCCGGACGGCAGCGTGGCCCGAGTCTTCATGCATTTCCCCGACCCGTGGTGGAAGAAGCGGCATGCCAAGCGCCGGCTGCGCGGCAACGAGCTGCTGGATCCAATCGCGCGACTCCTGCGCGTCGGCGGCGAGCTCTTCATCCAGACCGATGTCGAGGAGCGCGCCGAGGTCTTCCTGGCCGACTTGCGTGAGCATTCCGCGTTCGAGGTCAAAGACCCGGGTTACGTGGTGGAGAACCCCTATGGCGCGCGCTCCAACCGCGAGGAGCGTGCGATCGCCGACGGGCTGCCGGTGTTTCGGATCGTGGCGCTGCGCCGTGCGTGAGCTAAACAGGAACGCATGGATCGCGGTCCAGGCGTCTCTGTTTAGGCGGATAGCGTCGCGTTCGACAGGGTTGTCGTGGCTTCCACGCGGACCATTGCAGACGCTAGCCAGTAGCCGCGCAGACAGGTGACCAGCAGCGCTCCGATCTGCGTGATCACAAGGACTCCAACGCTTGCACCCGGTCCCAAACCGAAGAACACGCGTGGCAGCAAGCCAAGTGCCAGCGTCGCAAGCAACTCAATGGCTGAGAAGCCTGCGCGCACCAGCAGAGTCCCGGCGCTGGCGGCGCGCAGACCGCGTGCCATGGCAGCCCGGACGCCGGGCGCGCGCAGTGCCAGCGCAGAGAGTGCGGTGTCCTGCAGCGTTGCCGCATGCAGCGCTAGCGTCGCGAGCGGCAGGGCGGCGAGCACGGCCGCGATGTCCTGCAGGCGCGTGTCGTGGGTGAAAGCAAGCGCACGATGTACAGCGAACCCGATCCCGACGCCTCCGGTCCCGGCCAGCGCCAAGTAAGCGGTGCAGCAGAGCGAGACGCCGAGTGCGGCTGGGTAGCGAGCGGCTGCCATGCGCAGGTGCTTGCTCGAAGAGCCCGGCTCCGCCATCGCGTCGAGCCAGAGCATGGCGAGCAACGGCGCTGCCAGCAGCCACAAAACGAGTGCAGCCACGAGGCATGTCGTCGTGTTGGGCAAGCTCACGCTGCCGAGGCGCAAAAGCCGCAGGAGCCACCCCAGGGCACGACGCGTCCCAAGGTCCGCGCTCCATGCGTCGAAGCGCGGCAGCACAGCCAGTGCGAAGCCAGTCTTGAGCAAGTGGATGACGAACGTAATGCGTCCAGCTTGCGAAAGGCGCGCACAGGGTGACGCAATCATGGACCCACCAGATGCAGGAGCGCCTGCGCGGCGAAGAGCGCGTCGGCGAAGAACGAGCTGATGGGTGCGCTCGGAGCGAGCAGCGTGTCGTCGCTCTTGCCGCTGAGCGCAGGCAGAAGGACTCGCTGCGAGAAGCCACGGTCGTAGGCTGCATCGAACGCCGCGAAGAGCGCCGCGCTGGTCGGATGACGGAAGCGCTGCTCGGCGGTGTAGACGCGCAGCGCTTGGGCGAAACGCTCAGTGTTGGGCGGGCGATTGAGCGCGTCGAGGACCAGCGCCGGCCGGATATACACCGCGTTCGCCAGCGTCTCGGGACGGTAGCGCTCCACCGAGAGTAGCGAGGAGGGCGGCGCTTCTCTGCCGCGTGGCAAGAGCAAACGCGACAGGCCGACGAAGTCGAACGCACGATCGAAACTGGCAAACACGCTGGGTGGCGCTCGGCTGAGCGTTCGCACGAGCTCCCAGCTCGCCCACTCGGCGAGGCCTTCGTCGAGCATTGGGTACAACACTTCGTTGCTGGCCAGGAGCACGCTGAACCATTGATGGGCAAGCTCGTGTGCGGTGACGAAGTCGTGAGCGACGTCGGGCAGAGCATCGGGCAGCGCCCACCAGGGACCGCCGGTCACGATCAGCGCGGGATACTCCATGCCGGAAGCTTCGTAGGCTGCTCTCGGCGGCACGATCACGGTCAGGCTCGGGTAGGGATAGGCGCCGAAACGCTGACCGTAGTAGGCCAGCCCTGCGCGCAGGATGCGAGCTTGTCGCCGCAGCGCTGCGCCATAGCCGCGCGGCGCCAGCATCGTGATTTGCACTTGGCCGACCTGGAAGGTGCGCCGCTCGAAGTAGGGATAGGCTGCAAACGCAACGTCGAGCACCGCGTGCGCAACGAAGGTGTCCACGCGAACGCTAGCCTCTGCATGGCTTTGCACGAGCCTGCCCGTCGCACCCACGACGTAGCGCTCTGGCACGCGCAGCTGCAGCGTGTAGTCCGCGAAGTCCGCGTAGAACTCACCCAGGCCGTGGTACGGAAAGCTCACCCACTGCCCGCTCTCTTCGAGTCGCGCCAGCTTGGGGAACCACTGCGCCACCATGTGGAACTCGTCGGCGAAGCCGGCGCGCGCCATCAACTCCGGCAGCACGGAGCGAAACTCGATGGCGAGGTCGAGCGATGCGCCGGGCGCCAGCGCTTCGGGCAGCGTCACCCGAGCTTGGGTGTGGTCGCCGGCAACCAGCTCGGTTTCGGTCTTCGCGAGCAGGTCGCGACCATCGCGCAGGCGCATGCTGATGAGGTCGATGCGGCCCGGCCGGCCGAGCTGGCCGCTGCGCACCTGGGCGCCCGCCTCCCGCATGAAGACGGTCTTCTGATCGCGAAACGCGTTCAGGTAGAGATGGAGGTAGAGGACAGTCAGCGCGCGCGGCGAGTGGTTCGTGAAATGGATGCGCTGGTGGCCCAGCACCACGTGCTGGCTCGGGTCGAGGCTGGCTTCGATCTCGTAGCGTTGATCGGTGCTGGGCAGTGCGCGGTCTTCGGCGCGCGCGTGGAGCGCGACCAGGAGCAAGACCGGGCAGATCCACCGGGCGCGCGACATCGGAGCCGCAGCCTAACGAAAGCGGGTGCGCTAGCCCACGCGCGTTGGCCGAGCGCGTGCTATGAGCTGCCGGCCGCCATGACCTCCCCGCCGCAGAGCGAGCCGTCGTCAGAGCCGCAACCCATCGAGCTCCGGACGCGCCGCGACACCACTCGCCTGGGCGCAGCGCTGGGGCGCAGCCTGCGGGCTGGCGATCTGGTGGTGCTGGAAGGGGATCTCGGTGCCGGCAAGACCTTCCTGGTCCGAGCCATCGCGCGCAGGCTGGGCGTGCCGACCTCGATCCCGGTGACCAGCCCGACCTTCGAGCTGCTGCACGAGCTGCCCGGGCGGATTCCGATCGTGCACGCCGACCTCTACCGGCTGGCCAGCTCCGAGTCGATCGAGGAGCTGGGCCTTCTGGACCGGATCGGCCGGGAGGCGATCGTCTTGGTCGAGTGGGGCGACCGCTTCGCTTCGGAGCTTGGCGACGACGGACTGTGGATTCAGCTCGACCTGACCAAGGGCACGGGCAGGACCTGCACGCTCACTGCCAGGGGTGCGCGCGGGCAAGCGCTGCTCGGGCGCCTTTTGCCGCACCTTTCCGGGTTTTCGCGCGCGCCCGAGTGACGGCTTCAGCTTGCTACGACGGGCGGGCTCTGGTAGCACCTGCCCGCCCCATGCCCCGTCGCGATGACATCCACAGGATCCTTCTCATTGGCTCGGGTCCGATTGTCATTGGGCAGGCCTGCGAATTCGACTACTCCGGCACGCAAGGCGCCAAAGCGCTGCGCCAGGAGGGCTACGAAGTCATCCTAGTGAACTCGAACCCGGCCACCGTCATGACGGACCCGGAGTTCGCGCACCGCACCTACGTCGAGCCACTCGATGTGCCTGTGCTCGAAGCCATCATCGCTCGCGAGCGGCCCGACGCGCTCTTGCCCACGCTGGGCGGCCAGACGGCGCTCAATCTGGCGCTGAAGCTGGCCAAGGCCGGCATTCTGGAGCGCTACGGAGTCGAGCTGATCGGCGCTAGCGTAGAGGCCATCAACAAGGCCGAGGACCGCCAGCTCTTCAACGACGCGATGCACAAGATCGGTCTCTCGGTGGCGCGCTCGTTCCTGGCGCGCACCGTCGAAGAGGCCGACGCGGCCGTGCAGAAGCTTGGCTTTCCGGTGGTGCTGCGCCCGTCCTTCACGCTCGGTGGTTCGGGCGGCGGCATCGCTCGTGACCAGCAGCAATTCGCGGCGGCCATCGCGTGGGCGTTCCAGCAGAGCCCGACTCACGAGTGCTTGATCGAAGAGAGCCTGCTCGGCTGGAAGGAATACGAGTTCGAGGTCATCCGCGACAAAGCGGACAATTTCGCCGTGATCTGTAGCATCGAGAACTTCGATCCGATGGGCGTGCACACCGGCGACTCGATCACCGTCGCGCCGGCCATGACGCTGACCGACAAGGAATACCAGCGCCTGCGCGACGCCTCCCGAGCGGTCATCACCGAGATCGGCGTCGATACGGGTGGCTCGAACATTCAGTTCGCCGTGAATCCCAAAGACGGTCGCGTGATCGTCATCGAGATGAATCCGCGTGTCTCTCGCTCCAGTGCGCTCGCGTCCAAGGCGACCGGCTATGCCATTGCCAAGATCGCCGCCAAGCTCGCAGTGGGCTACCGGCTCGATGAGCTTCGCAACGACGTCACCGGCACGAGCGCGGCCTTCGAGCCCGCCATCGACTACGTCGTCACTAAGATCCCGCGCTTTGCGTTCGAGAAGTTCGCTGGCGCCGACCAGCGCCTGACCACGCAGATGAAGTCGGTCGGCGAAGTGATGGCCATCGGCCGCACCTTCAAGGAATCGCTGCTCAAGGCTTGTCGCTCGCTCGAAACTGGGCGCGACGGCCTGACCACGCTGGTCAACCGAGTCGACTACGTGAAGTTGGCCGAGATGCTCAGCAAGCCGAACCCTGACGGCAGCATCACCGCCAGCCCGCCACGTCGCGATGACACCGTGGCCTTGCCTTCGCCAGCCGTTCTCAAGGTTGCGCTCTTGCAGGTGATCAAGACGCCGTTGGGCGACCGGCTCTACTACATCTTCGATGCCCTGCGGATGGGCGCGACAGCTGCTGAAGTCTGCGAAGCCACCGCGATCGATGCCTGGTTCGTCGACCAACTCGTCGAGCTCTTGGACGAAGAACGCTCGCTGCAAGCAGCCGGGCAGGCCGCTGGCAAAGCGGGCAAGAAGCTCGACGCTGAGCGCCTGCGCCATGCCAAGACCATGGGCTTTTCGGACTCTGCCATCGGTGGCTTCGTGGGCCAGAGCGCGGAGGAGATTCGCCAGCTGCGCAAGGAGCTCGGGGTCACACCGATCTATGCGCGCGTGGACAGCTGCGCCGCCGAGTTCAAAGCGCTCACGCCCTACCAGTACTCGACCTGGTCGACATCTGACGGTGCCTCCGAAGCCGAGCCGACCAAGCGCAAGAAGGTGATGATCCTGGGCGGCGGTCCGAACCGCATCGGGCAGGGCATCGAGTTCGACTACTGCTGCGTGCACGCCTCGTTTGCGCTGCGCGAGCTCGGGATCGAGACCATCATGGTCAACTGCAATCCCGAGACTGTTTCCACCGACTACGACACCAGCGACCGCCTCTACTTCGAGCCGCTCACGTTCGAGAACGTGATGGGCATCGTCGACATCGAGAAGCCGGATGCCGTGATCGTGCAGTTCGGCGGGCAGACGCCGCTCAAGCTCGCCGTGCCGCTGGAGCGCGCGGGCGTGAAGCTGCTCGGCACCCAGGCTGATGCCATCGACCGCGCCGAAGACCGCGAGAAGTTCGAAGCGCTGCTCGAGAAGCTGCACCTGCGAAGACCGCGGGGCGTGATTGCGCACGGCATCGACGAGGCCAAGCAGGAGGCCGCGCGACTGGGTTTCCCGGTGGTGGTGCGGCCCAGCTACGTGTTGGGCGGCCGAGCCATGGAAGTGGTGCGTTCGCGCCCCGACCTCGAGCGCTATATGCGCATCGCGTTCGAAGCCATCGAAGACGCCGAGAAGCCGACCATCCTGATCGATGAGTATCTGGAAGATGCCATCGAGGTCGATGTCGATTGCCTCTGCGACGGCAAGGTCGCTGTGATCGGCGGCATCTTGCAGCACGTCGAGGAAGCCGGCGTGCACTCCGGCGACTCCACCATGTGCTTGCCACCGCACGCGTTGCCGCCCGAGGTATTGGCGACCATCCACTCAGCGACACGCGCTCTGGCGCTGGAGTTGGGCGTGGTCGGGCTGATGAACGTGCAGTTCGCGGTGCGCGGCTCGGCGGTCTACATCATCGAGGTCAACCCACGCGCCTCGCGCACCGTGCCCTTCGTGAGCAAGAGTATCGGCGTGCCACTGGCCAAGATCGCCACCAAGATCATGGCGGGCAAGACGCTGGAAGAGCTCGGCCTCGGGCGTGAGATCGTGCCGCAGCACTACGCGGTCAAAGAGTCGGTGTTTCCCTTCGTGAAGTTCCCCGGTGTCGACACGCTCCTCGGCCCCGAGATGCGTTCGACCGGCGAAGTCATGGGCTTGGGCGAGAGCTTTGCGGAAGCCTTCGGCAAGGCCATGCTGGCCGCCGGCAATCGCCTGCCCAACGAGGGCAACGTGTTCATCAGCGTACGCGACGAAGACAAATCCGGCGTCGCGGACATCGCGCTGCGGCTCTCGCGCTTGGGTTTCAAGATCGTGGCGACTCGCGGCACGGCCGAGGTGCTGGCACGCGCCGGGATCGAGGCCGAGTTGGTCAAGAAGGTCGCCGATGGCTCGCCGCATTGCGTCGACATGCTCAAGGCAGGTCGCATCCACCTGGTGATCAACACGACCTCCGGCGAGCAGGCCATCAAGGATAGCTACTCGATTCGTCGGCAGACGTTGCTCTCGGGCATCGCATACTTCACGACCATGGCCGCCGCCGCAGCGGCAGCGTCCGCCATCGAGGAAGCGCGTGACCGACCGCTCTCGGTGTGCTCGTTGCAGGAGTATCACGAGGCGCTGCGGCAGCGGCTGGCAAGGCGCGGCAGCCGGATCGCAGGAAACGCTTAGTGACCGATCTGCCGAGCAGCCTTCGGCTCTCGGGTAGACGGGTGTAGGCTTGGTGTAGGCCTTGAGAGCAAGGCGCGGCAGCCTCCCGTTCGGGGGCAAGCACGAGCGCAGTGGGAGACCTGTTCATGGACCGCTATCCGATGACGCCCGAGGGGCATGAGGCTCTCACGCAAGAGCTCAAACACCTGACCAGCGTGGAGCGTCCGCGCATCTCGAAGGAGATCGGTGTCGCGCGCGATCACGGCGACTTGAAAGAGAACGCCGAATATCACGCGGCCAAGGAGCGGCAGGGCCACATCGAGGCACGCGTCGCGCACCTCGAGGGCATGCTCTCGCGAGCCGAGGTCATCGACGTGAGCCAGTTGAGCGGTGGCCGAGTGAAGTTCGGCGCCTTCGTGACGCTGGAAGACGTCGACAGCGGCGAGACCAAACGCTACCGCATCGTAGGCGCAGAAGAAGCCAATGTGAGCAATGGCAAGATCTCCGTGACCTCGCCGGTCTCGCGCGCACTGATCAACCACGAAGTGGGCGACGAAGTGAAGGTCACCGCGCCGGGCGGCACCCGCACCTATGAGATCACCGACATCGCATGGAAGTGAAGAGTCAGACGTGACACGCAACAAGTGAGAAGTGCGCTTCAGCGGGGACAGACCAGTATGACTTTCTCGACCACACGCCTGACGCTGGACGATGGCGCACCCCTCGCGCTCTACGCCTGGGCATTGCCCGCAGGCACGCAACCCAAAGCGGTGGTGCAGATCACCCACGGCATGGCCGAGCACGCGCTCCGCTATGATCGCGCCGCGCAGGCGCTCGTCGCAGCCGGCTACGCGGTCTACGCGCACGATCATCGTGGTCATGGGCAGAGCTTGCGCGCAGCCAATGACGTGGGCTTCTTCGCCAGCGACCACGGCTGGCGCAAGGTCGTGGACGACGTGCATCGCGTCAACCGGTACATCGCCGAACGCCACGCGGGTGTGCCGCTGGTGCTCTTCGGACACAGCTTCGGCTCGTTCGTCACGCAGGACTACCTCTGCACTTACGGCGACACGCTGGCAGGTGCGGTGCTGTCTGCGACCAACAGCGGCGCGGCGGCGTCGGCCAAAGCCGGACGCATGATCGCGTACCTCGAGCGCATGCGGGTTGGCAAGCGCGGAACCAGCCAGATCCTGCAGACGCTCTCGTTCTCCGACTACAACCGGCGTTTTCGCCCGAACCGCACCGAATTCGACTGGCTCTCGCGCGACGAAGCCGAGGTCGACAAGTACATCGCGGATCCGCTCTGCGGCTTCGACTTCACGGTGCAAGCCTGGATCGACCTGCTGGGCGGCCTGATCCGCATCGACGATCATGCGCGGCAGGCCTTTTTGCCCAAACATCTGCCGGTCTATCTCTTCGCCGGCGCTGCCGATCCCGTGGGGCGCGCAGGCAAGGGCGTGCTCGCGCTGGCGGAAACCTATCGGCGGATCGGCATCGAGCACGTCACGTGCAAGCTCTATCCGGGCGGCCGTCACGAGATGCTCAACGAAGTGAACCGCGATGAGGTGACCGCCGATCTCATCGCCTGGCTCGACGCGAATGTGACGCACGCGCACTGACTCGCCTCGCGTTGCGGCGCCTTTGTCCAACGAGGTTCAACCAGGTTCAACAAGGCCGCTTGCGAGCCTCGCTCTGTCGCCTCAGGATGCCGGGGCCTGGGAGACCGCCCTGAAGGCTTGCGAGTGTCGTTAACGCTGCAACAGCTTCTGCCCCTGCTCCAGCAGTGTGTGGCTGCCAAGGATGCGCTCGCGCTGCGCGCTGGCCTCGCCGAACACCTGCGAGGCTTTGCACGAGCGCAGCCAGCAGGAGCGGACGGGCTCGAAGCGACCGCGCGGGAGCTGGATGCAGCAGTCGAACACCAAACGGTCAAGGCACTGGCGGCCCGCGCCATGCGGGAGGCCATGCAACAAGAGAGTGCAGCCTCCTCTGAGCAAGACGAGGAAGACTCGCAGCGCGAGGCAGAGCCGAGCAAGCGCGATCTACGCAAGGCACGCGCCGCACGTGCCCAGACCAAGGCTCTCGCGCTGCACCGGCAAACGCCGAAGCGGCCGGTCGAACAGCCGGTCGAGACGCTGCCCGGCATCGGCGCAAGGCTTGGGCAGGAGCTGCGTGCGCGCGGCCTCGGCACGCTCTCGGATCTGGTCTGGCTCTTGCCGTCTCGCTACCAGGACGAGCGGGTGGTCACGCCGATGGCGGAGCTCGTGGTCGGCGAGCGACAGGTGACCGAGGGCGTCGTGTTTGGTGCGCGCGGCGGGGGATTCCGGGGTCGCGGCGCGCGCATGGCGGAGGTCGTGCTGGAAGCTCCGCGCGATGCGGGCGGCGAGGTCGCAACCCTGCGCCTGGTTTGGTTTCGTGCACCACCGGGCTTGTTGCAGCGCTTCACACCTGGCTTGCGCTATCGGGTGTCCGGAGTCATCGAAGAGTTCCGTGGTCGCAAACAGATCACGCACCCCGAAACACAGCTCTTGGCGGCAGGCGAAGATGCCCAAGCTCGCGGGATAGTCCCGCACTATCCGAGCGTGCCCGGGGTCCCACCGCGACGCCTAGCAGGCTTCGTGCAGGCCGCGTTGGCGCGTGCGGCTGGTGATCTCGATGAAGCGTTGCCCGCAGCGCTGCGCACATCGCTCTCTCTGGGCTCCCTGGCTGAGGCTCTGGCCGCGCTGCATGCGCCGCCACGCGGGCTCAGCGACGAAGAGTTGCAAAGCTGGAACCTGGGTCGCACGCCACACCACGAGCGGCTTGCCTTCGAAGAGTTCTTCTTGCTCGAGATCGCGCTCTTTCGGCGGCGTGTTGCAGACCAAGGCATTGCCGCGCAGGCGCTGCGGGCCGCAGGCAACCCCATGGCTCGGGTGCGTGCCGCGCTGGGCTTCTCGCTGACCGCTGCGCAGGAACGCGTGACGCGGGAGATTCTGGCGGACCTCGGACAGGAGCGTCCGATGCGGCGACTCTTGCAGGGTGACGTCGGCAGCGGCAAGACCGCGGTCGCGATGCTGGCTGCAGCACACTGCGTTGCAGCCGGCGCGCAGGTCGCGTTCATGGCACCGACCGAAGTGCTCGCAGAGCAGCACTTCCGCTCGCTGGCACCCCTGGCGCAAGCGCTCGGCATGCGGGCTTGCCTGGTGCTCGGCGGGGAGCGCGCGTCGCACCGCCGCAAGACTCGCAAGGCGCTGGAAGAAGGCACCATCGATCTGGCGGTCGGCACACACGCGTTGCTCTCGGAAGGTGTGCGCTTCCAGCGTTTGCGTCTGGTGATCGTCGACGAGCAGCATCGCTTTGGCGTCGGGCAACGCCTGCGTCTGGTCGATAAGAGTCAGGACGCCATCGCGCCACACTTGCTCGTGATGACTGCGACACCCATCCCGCGGACGCTCACGCTCGCGCTGCACGGCGATCTCGAAGCGAGCGTGCTCGACGAAATGCCAGCGGGCCGCATCCCGCCGGTCACGCGCGCCTATCCACTGGCCGAGCGGGAGCGCGCGCTGCAACAGCTGGAGCGTGCGCTGATCGCGTCCGGTCAGGCCTACGTGGTGTGTCCAGCCATCGAGGAATCCGACGAGACGGGCCTGCGCTCCGCTGAGAAGACGCATGCCGAGCTCTCGGAGCGCTTCAGCGCCTACGGTGTCGAGCTCTTGCATGGACGCTTGTCACCCGAGGCGAAGCAGGCTGCGATGGAGCGCTTCGTGTCGGGGCAGGCGCGGGTCTTGGTCTCGACCACGATCATCGAGGTCGGCATCGACGTTCAGCAAGCCAACGTGATCCTGATCGAGCA
>JADGRG010000262.1 GCA_017881145.1 Sandaracinaceae bacterium
CCTGGTGCGCATGGATTCGCTGAGTGCGACGCTCTTTCGCCAGCGCCTGGAGCGACTCTTGCTGCGAGTGAGCATGATCGCGGGGGCGCTCGCCGGAGGCACGTTGATCGCCGGCGCTGCGCTGCTCTTCGGCCTGCCCGGGGCGCAAGCGGCGGCGTGGCTGGTGCCACTTTCACTCCTGCGTTCGCATTTCTCCGTGCTGCAGATCCGCGCGCTGGCCTATGCACGCGCCGATGCGCTGGCCGTGCTCTCGCTTGCGATGGTGGTGGTCGTCGGGTGCACGTTCTACCTGCGAATGACCGACCGAAAGTTGGTTGCGCTGGTGACGGTTCTGCTCGCCGTCGTTGCCGTCCTGATTGGCCATGCGCAGAGTCGAGCGCGAACCCGCCACCTGTCGAAGGCGCGCAAGCTCTCGCTCGGCGCCTGGCTCTCCGAGCTCTGTCAGCAGCAGACACCCGTCCGTCTGCACATGGCTTGTGTTGCGACGAGGCTGGCGCGGCCCACGGCCGTCCTGCATCAGCTCCACTCGGTCACCGCGACTGCGCGCACCACTCGTTTCGGACGCGGTTGGATCCTGTGGTGGGAAGACGGTCGCACGCCGCTGGCGCCGGCAGAGCTGGCTGCGCTCTTGAGCGGAACGTGCCAGCAGCACTTCAGGTGTGATGGTGGGTCGGGCCTAGCCGCGCTGAGTGAGGCGTGCAGGAGCGAGTGGTTGCCGTCGGAGCTCGGGCACGCGCTCGGCGCTGCGCAATCTGCCGATTCACCCCGTGACCTCCGCGAGCGTTTCGCACGCGAGCTGCCCACTGGCCACCTTATCGATGCGCAGCACGCGTCGCCCGGCCTGGCGAGCCTGCCTGCGGGTGAGCTTGCGCTCATCCGACGTGCGCTCATCGCCGAGACCCGTGAGCAGCACATCGTGCCGCGTCGCGCGCCGTGGCAAGTCGCGGTTTATGCACCTCGCGGCGAGCCCTCGCTGGTCTTTGTCTGGCCCGCCCACGCCGCCCATGGCGGTGAGTTCCGCAGGGCCGTCGTGCACGCTAGCTGGAGGGATTCGCTGCCTCTAAGCCTCGGCGTTCGTCCGCGCAATGCAGCCACACCCTGATGTCGCTGTCTGGATGAGCTCCGGCGGTGATCGAGTGAGGTGTGCACCGTCGCCTCAACGCAAGATCCGCCACAAGCTCGCGCGCTCGTCGGTCCAGAGAACGTCGGGACCCGCCGCCATCAGCTTCGTTTCGTCTGGCAACACGGCGGCGAGCTCCGCAGGCGTGCGTGCCATCACGGCCCAGCGCACCCGCGACACGAAGTGCTCGGCGTCAGCGTAGGTCTGCAGCACGCCGCAAGCGAGCCCGTTCGCCGCAGCGCTGGCGCGTGCCACCCGCTCGACGGCGAGATGCCGATTGGAGACGTTTGCCAGGAGTAGACCGTGCGGCGCCAGATGCCGGAGGTACACGGCGAACGCCTCACGCGTCAGCAGATGCACGGGCACCGAATCGCTCGAAAACGCGTCCAAGACCAGCACATCGAAGTGTCGTGCCGGTTCACGCGAGAGCAGCACGCGTCCATCACCGATCTGCACGCTGACCTGCGCCGCGCTAAGCCGCAAGAAGCTGAAGTCGCGCTGCGCGAGGTCCACTACGTTCGGGTCGAGCTCGTAGAAGCGCAGGGTGTCGCCCGTGCGTCCATACGCTGCGATCGTCCCGACGCCGAGCCCCAAGACACCGATGCGTCGCGTCTGCGGCTGTGGGCGCGACAAGACGCGAGCGAGCGCGGTGCCGGGCCCGAAGTACATGGTGGGCTGCGTGCGCAAGCGCGGATCGGAAAGTTGCATGCCGTGGCGGATCCGTCCATGCGTCAACACGCGTCCGACCGGAAACTGGATCACCCGCAAGGGCCCGAGGAAAGAGCGACGGCGCTCGACCACCGTCCCGGTCTTGGTGGCTCCCTGCGCGCGCACCACGAGACTCGCGACCAGCAGTGGCACGCATACCCCGAGGCCAAGGTGCAAGAGTCTGCGTCGCGGCAGAGTCCAGCCACCCGCGTCGCGCGCGCGTGCCGCCATCAGCAGCAGCGCGAAGGTGGCCAGGGTGGCGAGCTCCACTTCGTAATAATCATTGAAGACAAGCGGCGAAAGCAGGCTCACGAACGCGCCGCCGAGCACACCACCCAAGGCGAGGTAGAGGTAGAAGGTGGTGAGCTGCTCGGGTGCCGGGCGGGCTGCGACCAGCTCGGCGTGGCAGAGGAGCGCTCCGCCGAAAAGAGTCGAGAGCGCAGCCGTTAGCTGCAGCCAGAGCGGCGCCGAGCCCTGCGCGAAGGAGCCGTAACCAAGGAGCAGCACCGAGGCGATCCACAGCGGCAGGACAGCGCTGGACAGCTTGCCTGCTCCTCGGCCAAAGCAGACCACGAAGCTGAGCAAGTAGAGCGCTAGCGGCACGACCCAGAGCAAGGGAGTGGCGGCGATGTCCACGCTCAGCTGGTTGGTGACCGAGAGCAACATCACGCTGGGCACGAAGCTCGAGGCGAGCCAGCGCATGCGCAATCCGAGCCGAGGCGGCGAGAGCAGCAGAGTTGGCGGAGCCGAGAGCGCCGCCTGCGGGCCGCTCTGCCGTGTGTGGAGTGCAACCCCCGCGAGCGCCAGAGCGAAGCCGCTCGCGCCCCA
>JADGRG010000263.1 GCA_017881145.1 Sandaracinaceae bacterium
AGTGAGCGCGTGCCGGGTGCGATCTTGCTCGACCTGATGATGCCGGAGATGGACGGCTTCGAGTTCGTCGACGCACTGCGCGCGCGGGAGGCTTGGCGCCAGATTCCGGTCGTGATCGTCACGGCCAAGGACCTGACGGCGGAGGACCGTGAGCGACTGAACGGCTCGGTGGTGCGGATCCTGCAGAAGGGGGCATACAAGCGAGAGGAACTGCTGGCCGACGTGCGCGCGCTGGTAGCTGCGTCGATCGGACGCCGCAAGGGGAGGAAAGAATGACGAAGATCCTGCTGGTCGAGGATAACGAAATGAACCGCGACATGCTCTCCCGACGGTTGCAGAAGCAGGGGTACGAAGTGGTGATGGCTGTCGATGGTGAAGAAGGCGTCGCCAAGGCGCAGAGCGAGGTGCCGGCGCTCGTGTTGATGGACATGAGCCTGCCGGGCATCGATGGATGGGAAGCGACGCGGCGATTGAAGGCGGCGCCCCAGACGCAGAAAATTCCGGTCATCGCCCTGACCGCGCACGCGATGTCGGACGATCGCGAGAAGGCCCTGGCAGCCGGGTGCGACGACTTCGACACCAAGCCGGTCGAGCTGCCCCGGCTCTTGTCCAAGATCCAGGCGTTGCTCGGCAAGGGACCCGCTACGTGAGCATGGATCGCGCTGCGCTCGCCCACCTGCGGCACGAGCTGCGCACGCCGTTGAATCACATCATCGGGTACAGCGAGATGCTGCTCGAGGACAGCGCGGACGGCGATCCAGCTACCCTCGGGCCCGGCCTGCGTCGGGTGCACGAGGATGCGCAGCGGTTGCTCACCATCATCAACGATCTGGTGCGGGCCGATGCCGCTCATGTCGATCTTGCAGGCTTGTCGGGTGCGCTGGCGGAGCCGCTGCAATCGGTCATCACGACTGTGGCGCAACTGAAGATGCAGGCGGCGCGAGCGGGCGCGGAACGCGCGGGGCAGGACCTCGAGCGAGTGGCATCCGCCGCAGACGCGCTGCAGTCGGTGATCACGAACGGAGTCTCCGCGGCCGACGCACAATCCGCGACGCACGCTGCTGCTGCAGTTCATGCATCGAGCGGGGTAGCGCGAGCAGAAGCCGGCGCGATCCTGGTCGTCGACGACAACGAAGCGAACCGCGCGATGCTCGGGCGCCGGCTGGAACGGGAGGGTCATCGGGTGCAACTGGCTGCCGGCGGGCGCGAGGCGCTCGAACGCCTGCGGGAGCAACGCGTGGATCTGGTGCTGCTGGACGTGATGATGCCGGCATGGACGGCTACGAGGTTCTGCAGGAGCTCAAGGCGGATACGGCCCTGCGGGACATTCCGGTGCTGATGATCTCCGCACTCGATGAGATTGAGAGCGTGGTCCGTTGCATCGAGCTAGGCGCGGAAGACTACTTGCCGAAGCCATTCGACCCGGTGCTGCTGCGGGCTCGGATCGGCGCCTGCCTGGAGAAGAAGCGGCTGCGTGATCGGGAGACATTGCATCTGCACGAGCTTGCGGCGTGGAACCATACCCTGGAGCAGCGCGTCGCCGAGCAGGTGTCGCTGGTCGAGCGGCTTGGTCGGCTCAAGCGATTCTTTTCCCCGCAACTCGCCGAGCTGATCGTGGCAGGCGGAGCGGACGACCCTCTCAAGACCCACCGACGGGAAATTACGGTGTGCTTCCTCGATCTGCGCGGCTTCACGGCATTCGCGGAGACCGCCGAGCCGGAGGAGGTGATGGGTGTGCTGCGCGAGTACCACGCCGAGATGGGCAAGCTCATCGTGGAGCACGAGGGCACGCTGGAGCGCTTCACGGGCGATGGCATGATGATTTTCTTCAACGATCCGGTGCAGGTGGCCAATCCCGGCGAGCGCGCGGTGCGCATGGCGCTGGCAATGCGCGAGCGGGTCGTGGAGCTGGTCAAAAAATGGCGCACGCTTGGCTATGACCTCGACCTCGGCATCGGCATCGCGCAAGGTTACGCGACGATCGGCGCAATCGGTTTCGAGGGACGCTGGGACTACGGTGCGATCGGCTCGGTGACCAATCTCGCGTCCCGGCTGTGCAGCGCCGCCAAGCCCGGGCAGATATTGCTGGCAAAACGTGTCCTCGGAACCACGGCTGATCTGCTGGACGTCGAGCCCGCTGGCGAACTCTCGCTGAAGGGCTTTCAGCGACCGATTCCGGCCTTCAGTGTCGTGGGGCTCAAGACCTAGCTAGCCCCCTAGGGGGCAATAAACCTAGAAACGGAAGATGAACCGCGGAGGAAACGGAGGACACAGGGTAAATCAATGTGTGATGCAGGTGGATGCTCTCTCCATTTGGGTGTAGTAACCCAGACTTTATCCGAGGGGCAGCGTCAGAGCATCTTTGACCTCGACGGGCTGAAATCGGCCAACAGCGCAAGCAGAGCCTCGTCGCTGAAAGCGGTCGTTCGATCTTGACACGTGCTTGCACAATCGCGCGCGCGGGGCCGGTGATATAGTCACCTTTGGTGAAAAGTTCGCAGACCGGTTCGCATATGCTCTCACTCGCCGAGGCCGTCCATCTTGTTGTGCTGTGCGGGTCATGCTTGAGCGCCGCCGCGCTCGCCGACGAGGGCCTGCAAGGGCTGCTTCCGTCCGACATCGCCTGGTTCCAGCGACGCACCTCACCCGATGTGTTCTATGCGGGCATCTACAGCGACCCCGCGAAGCCGGGACCCTATGCGTTTCGCGTGCGCGCGCAGGCTGGTCATCGGCTCGCCCCGCACACCCACCCCGACGAGCGTACCGTTACGGTGCTGTCGGGGACCTATTGGTCCGGGGTCGGCGAGACCTTCGCCGACGACAAGCTGCAAGCCTTTCCAGCCGGCAGCTTCTACGTCATCCCGGCGGGCGTACCGCACTTCAGTGCGGTGCTCGATGGCGAGGTCGAGTTCCAGGAAGCGGGGGTGGGGCCCAGCGCGCACGATTTAGTGACGCCCGCAGGTGGGATGAAGTAAGCGCCAGATCCCGCTCATGCGCTGGTCGATTAGCGAAATCGTCGCGTCCAGCGCCGCTTCAAAATCGAGGCCGAGATCGGACGCCGTCTGGCGG
>JADGRG010000264.1 GCA_017881145.1 Sandaracinaceae bacterium
GGATGTCGATCTTGATGGTGCGGTCGCGCAGCGCTTCCATGAACTCGTTGCTCAGTAGGCGCTGGTATTCGGCCTCGTTGGTGTGACCGATGATGACTTCGTCGATGTCGGTCTGCGCGAACTTCTTGGGCTTGATCTTGTGCTCTTGGGTGGCGCCCAAGAGGTCGTAAAGAAACGCTACGTCCAGCTTGAGGATCTCCACGAACTCCACGATGCCGCGGTTGGCGATGTTCAACTCGCCATCGAAGTTGAACGCGCGCGGATCGGAGTCCGAGCCGAACTCGGCGATCTTCCGGTAGTTGATGTCGCCGGTGAGCTCGGTCGCGTCCTGGTTCTTCTCGTCCTTGGGCTGGAAGGTGCCGATGCCGACGCGGTCCTTTTCGCTCAGGAGCAGGCGCTTCACGCGCACGTGGTTCGAAACCACCTTGCCCCAGTCACCGTGGTAGCGGCTCATCAGGCGCTGGAAGATGAAGCGGCAGGCCGGATCGAGGTCACCCTCGATCTTCACGCGGTGGTGGTCGTTGCCCAGCGCCAGCTCACGCATGATCTTGGCGCGCCACTCTTCGGGGATGATGCGCAGCGGCTCCTCGTGCATCGGACACGGGAACTCGCCCTGCGTGTTGTCTTCCGCGACGCAACCGGTGCCCTGCAGCTCCACCCACTTGAAGGTGTAGAGACAGCCAGCGTTGGTACGCGAGTAGTGCTCGATGCCCTTCTTGAGCAGTCGAGCCATGGTGCTCTTCGACGAGCCCACCGGGCCATGCAACAAAATGATACGTTTTTCAGGACCGTAGCCCTGCGCGGCGGCTTGCAGCACGTGCACCAGGCGCATCAGCGGAATGTCGAGCCCGTGGATCGCATCACGGCCGTTCTCCATCGGGTCGCGGAAGAACGGGTAGCGCACCAGGCGCTTCTTGTTGTCGATGTACTCTTCCTCGCCGTAGCTCACGATCATGTCGTAGAGGCGTTGGAAGGCGTTGCGCGTGACCTCGGGCCGCTCGCGGACGATCTTCAAGTAGTCTTCGAACGAGCCCTCCCAATGGAGGTCCTCGTAGAGCTTGAAATCCTGCAGAGCGGCAATCTTCGACACCAAGCTGGCAGCGGTTTCTGTCGCCATGGAAAAGCCCTCTGATGGGTGAGTTGGGGCGCGGATGAAAGAGACCGGCCCGTTTCGATGATCCTAGCATTCTCCGCGCGAGTGCACAGTAAGTGGCCAGTGCGCTGGGCGGTACCGATGGTGAGGGTCACGTGCGTCAGGTGTGCCGTCGTGTAGGCGTGCGCGATTGTCATGGAACCTGCGCGATCGGGCGTGCTACCGTTTAGGCAGTGCACAAGGTCTTCGTCCTAGACACCAACGTCCTGCTGCACGATCCCCGGGCGATCTTCAAGTTCGACGAGCACGAAGTAGTGCTCCCGATCTACGTGATCGAAGAGGTCGACCACTTCAAGCGCGAGATGAACGAGCTGGGCCGCAACGCCCGCATGCTCTCACGCTTCGTGGATGAGCTTCGCGAAGAAGCCCCGGAGAACCTGCAGGCCGGCGTGGCTCTGCCTTTGGGCGGCCGCTTGCGCGTGGCCGTGCCGAACGACGTGCTCGAAGACAACAACGGCCGCAGTGCGGACCACAAGATCCTGCGGGTCGCGCTCCTGGAACGGGACGCCCATCCGCAGCAGTCCACGATCTTCGTGACCATGGACTCGAATCTGCGCATCCGCGCCGATGCTTTCGGCCTGCGCGCCGAGAGCTACGAAGGCGGGCGCATTCCGAGCGAGGACCTCTACAGCGGTTTTCAGCAGGTCAATGCGCGCGTCGAGCTGGTCGATCAACTCGCCAAGCGTGTGGGCGTTCCGCTCTCCGAGATCGCAAGCGAAGGCCTCTATCCCAACGCTTGCATCGTGCTCGCCGACGAAACCAACCCCAAGCACACCGCGCTCGGGCGCGTCGATCCGGCGGCACTGCAGGTCGTCCCGCTGCGGGTTCCACGTGAAGGTTGCTGGGGTGTCAAACCTCGCAACCTCGAGCAGTCGTTCGCGCTCGACCTCTTGCTCGACGACAACGTGAAGCTGGTCACGCTGGTGGGTCGCGCCGGCACCGGCAAGACCCTGCTGGCCGTGGCGGCAGGCCTGCGCAAGGTGGTCGCCGAAGGTATCTACGCACGCATGCTGGTGTCACGCCCGATCTTCCCGCTGGGCCGTGACGTCGGCTATCTGCCTGGCACCATCGAAGAAAAGCTCAACCCCTGGATGCAGCCGATCTTCGACAACCTCGAATACATCTTCACCACCGGTGGCGGGCGCCAGGATGCCGGACGCAGCTACGAAGAGCTGATCGCCGCCGGCACCATCCAGGTCGAGCCGCTCACCTATATTCGTGGTCGCACGCTGCCCAACCAGTTTCTGATTGTCGATGAGGCGCAGAACCTCACGCCGCACGAGGTGAAGACCATCATCACGCGCTGCGGTGCCGAGACCAAGATCGTGCTCACCGGCGATCCCGATCAGATCGACAACCCTTACGTGGATGCTCAAAGCAACGGCCTCGCCACCGTGGCTGAGCGCTTCAAGGCCGAGCGCATCGGTGGGCACGTCACGCTGACCAAAGGCGAGCGGAGTGAGCTCGCCGAGCGCGCCACGCAGCTGCTATGAGCCTGCGATGAATGCCGCGGACAGCTCGGCACTGCCGGGGCAGGCGCCAAGCGCTTTGCCCACCAAGGCTATACGTGCACCTGTGCGCGCTGCTGCAAGTCGCTCGGCAAGTGCCTCGCGTGAGCCGCGCGAGCTGCGAGCCGTGCGTGCCTATGAGGCCAAGATTGCGCCGCTCTTGCGCGCCGCTCGGCTCTTGCCCGCGATCACCGCGCAAAATGCCGCAGCCGAACGCAAGCGCCTATGCTCGGTGCTGGAGGCTGGCCAAGTGCCGGTGCCGCGCTTCGACTACCCGCGGGCCAAGTTCTCGGCGGCGAGCCTGCGCGTCATCGATCCGCTGCGCGCGGCTGCCAAGCACTTGCCGGCCAGCGCGCTCTATCTCGACAAGCTCGACGAGCTGGAGCTGGATCTCGCGCTCTTGGGCTCGCTCGGCGAAGGGCGCAGGGTGCGTCCGCTTTCGGCGCGGCGTTTCGGCACCGGCGCTGCGCTCGTGCCCACGCCCGACGGGCCGAAGTCGCTCGCCGTCTGCGCGCGCGAGTTGATGGTGGGCCACGTGCCGACCCAAGAGCCGCGCACTGTGCCTGCCGCCGCGCGCGACGGCTCCCCCAGCCTTTCGGGGCTGATTCATGCGGTCGCGCTGCACGCCGGGCTCGACGTGGAAGTGCGAGTCGAGCCGAACCTCGCGGCCGGTGCGGCGAGCGGCGATCGCACGGTGTACATCGCCGACCGGCTCTTTGGTGAGCGTGAAGCGCAGCGTCTGGCGGTGCATGAAGTGCTCGGGCACCTCACCTCCGCCGCCAACGGTCGCACCCAGTCGCTGCGTCTGCTCGAATGGGGTACCGCGCAATCGTTCGCCGATCAGGAAGGGGTCGCGCTCCACATGGAGGAGTGCTTCGGCCTGCTCGATCGTGGTCGGCTCTGTTCCATCGCGGGTCGCGTGCTTGCGACCGACCTCATGCATGCTTGCGCGAGCTTCGGCGAATGCGCGACGACGCTGCTGCGCGAGCATGGCTTCTCGCCCGGCGAGGCCATCACGCTGACCGAGCGTGCCTATCGGGGCGGTGGCGTGGCTCGTGACGTGAGCTACTTGCTTGGCTACCTGCGCGTCCGCGAGGCGCTGCGCACCGGGGCTGCCACGCTCGATGAGCTGCGCATGGGACGGCTGAGCGTTGCGACGCTGCCGCAGGTGCGCGAGCTCGTCGCTAGCGGTCTGGCGCGACCGGCCGTTTACCGGCCGAACTTCTCGCGCAGCTTTCTCTCGACCAACTCCGGAACCATGCCGTGGAGGTCGCCGCCCAAGGCTGCAGCCTCTTTGATCAGCGTCGAGCTCACGTAGAAGTAGTCGTTGGCCATGATGAACACGGTCTCGATTCCGGGGCCGAGATGCCGGTTCATGTTTGCCATCTGTAGCTCGTGCTCGAAGTCGCCCACCGCGCGCAGACCGCGCAGCACCACGCGCACCGACTTGGAGCGCGCGTAGTCCACGAGCAGTCCGTGCTCGAAGCGGTCGATCTCGACGCGCAGGTCACCGCCGATGGCATCTCCGATCATCTCGACGCGCTCGTCCACGCTGAACAAGGGCTTCTTGTTGGTGTTGGTGAGCACCGCAACGATGATGCGATCGAAGGCCACCAGGCCACTGCGGATGATCGCGACGTGACCGTTGGTGATCGGATCGAAGCTGCCAGCGTAAACCGCTGCCGACGGACGCCTGCCGGGAGGGAGTGACTCTTGCATGCTTGGGTCGTCACCTTCTCCCATTTGCAGGGACCGTGCAAGCAAGGTCACGGAGGTGTCACCGTAGCGGTAGCTGCCGCAGATGCTGAGCGTGGACGGCGCTTCGAACTGGGTCGTGCTGGCATGCTCCACGCAGAAGAGCACGTGCTTCGCGCAGAGGTGATTGCGCACCAGTGCATCCAGCAAGGGCGCAAGCCCCGGCAGCTCGGCATAGGGTGGGTCGGCGAAGACCAAGGTGAAACGCCCGACATCGAGCTCGCCCAAGCGCTTGCAGGCAGCGGCCGGGCTTTTCAGCAGATCGAGCTTGATGCTCGTCAGGTCTGCGCCGACGCCGAGCTCGCGCACGTTGGCCAGGATGCCGCGCAGCGCCTGAGGATTGTTTTCCACGGCCACCACGCGCCGCGCCCCGCGCGAGAGCGCCTCCAAACCGAGCGCACCGGTGCCAGCGAAGAGATCGAGCACCACGGCGGAATCGAAGGCCGAGCGAGCCGCGAGCGCCGAGCCGAGGGCTTCACGCACCCGATCGGAAGTGGGACGCGTCGAGCCCGAAATGCTCGCCGGCAAGCGTCTGCCGCCGTATTTGCCTGCAATGATGCGCATGAGCGGTTCTGGTTTGCTGCAGTGCTTGCGTGCAATGTTAATGCGCCGAGAGCCGAAGCGGAGAGCCGAAGCGGAGAGCCGAAGCGGAGAGCCGAAGCGGAGAGCCGAAGCGGAGAGCCGAAGCGGAGA
>JADGRG010000265.1 GCA_017881145.1 Sandaracinaceae bacterium
AGACTGAGCAGCGCAGCTTTGCGGAACACCACTCCCCGAGCATAGCGCCGCGAGTCTGTGGCTTCACCTTCGCGGCAGAACGCGTGCATGGCGCCGCGAAGACGCCCAGCGGCGCAGGGTTTCCTCGTAACCGCCAGTGAAGCACGTGGCGTGTTCGGTCGTGGCCCAGCGGGTCGCAAGACCTCGTTTGCCGGAGCAACGCTCAGTGCGTCATGCCGCGCAAAGGGTTGCGCCGCATCGTCAGATACTTCTTTCCCAGCGCTCGCGAACCGCTACTAGTGAGGTGCGAGCCATCCGGTTGGTAGATGAGCATCCCGTCGACGTCGACAGCGCACGAGGACGCATCGCAGATCGCTTCCCAGGGCCGAATGATCAGCACGTTCGGAAGTTGCTTGGCGACACGGTCAAGAATGTATCCCGGGCCGCGCGCTGTGATCGGTACGCGAAACCCGTCGAGTGGTTTCTTTGCCGCGTAGGCCGCGCGTATCGCCTTCATCAGCACCTGGCCGGGCGGCGCCCTCGGGCGGTCCACCAAGATCACGATCTTGTGCTGCTCGTAGAGCTTGCGAATCACTGCGAACATGCGGTCATCGGCCTGTGCGCTCACGTCGTGGCCAGCCGAGTCCCAGAGCCGGGTCTTGCTGGTGGGTTGGTAGTTGTAGTTGCCCCACGCAGAGATCACCGTCGCAATCTTGTACTTCTCCAACAACGCTTCGCGGAGATCCGCGTACTTGACGCCATACGGACCGGGCTTCGGGCCGACCGATGTGCCGGGAATGGGCGGGGCAAGGCCGTACCAAAGATGCCGCATGGAAAGCCCTGCGTCCTTGGCCAGCACGTCCATGAAGCCCACGTACATGCCGGCGTAGGAATCTCCCACCAAGAGGCCATCGATCTGCGCTCTGTGCTCGCCCACGTAGCACTTGGGCATCTTGCCGAGGTTGATGTTGTATGGGCACTCCGCCGTCGCTTGGGTGGGGTCGTCGTCTTGCAGCAGCCTGCGCGCGAAGCGCTGTGGGAAGCCGCCGTTTTGCAGCGTGACGGAATAGAGAAGCAAACCGAACACGGCTGGTGCCACGGCAAAGCTCAACGCCGTCACCCCGAAGCCAAAAGTGTATCGATGGCGCAGGGGCTGCTCCACCCACTTGAAGCTCATCCAGCCCAGCACCAGGGACCCAGCGACCACGGACCAAGCCAAGGGTCCCCCGAGGGCCACTCCTCGGTAGCTGAGGAAGGCGATGATCGGCCAGTGCCACAGGTACACCGAGTAGGAGATGCGCCCAATGAACACCATGGGCGGCGTCGCGAGCATGCGATCGACCACGCCGAGGCGATCTCCGCTTCGCCCACTCAAGATCACGGCAGCGGCGCCCAAGCACGGCACAGCCGCCAACACGCCTGGAAAGGGCGAGTCTTCGTTCAAGAGCAGGCTCGAAGCCACGATCAGCAGCAACCCCAAGAGCGAGAGCGCCGAACGTAGGACGCGGTTCTGGATCGCCACCTGCGGGTAGATGAAGGCGACCAGTGCCCCAAGCAAGATCTCGAAGGCGCGACCGGGCAACAAGAAGTACGCCGCCTGGGAATGATGCGTGGTGAGCCACTGCGAAAGCCCGAGGCTACCCACGGTGAGCAGCGCAAGCATGTAGACGAGTCCACGTTGACTCAGCGCGCGCCACGCCAGCCAAAGCAGCGCTGGCCACACCAAGTAGAACTGCTCCTCCACACCCAACGACCAGGTGTGCAAGAGCGGCATGTCATGGATGTCGGAGGAGAAGTATCCGCCGGTCTCCGACCAGAAGTAGAAGTTGCCAGCAGACAAGAGCGCATAGCGCGCGCTGTCGAGGAACGTCAGCAAGTCGCGCGGCATGAGCAGCACGAAGCCCGCGATCCAGCTCGCTGTGAGCACCGTCACCAGCGCAGGCAAGATGCGCCGGATGCGACGCAAGTAGAACTCCGTGAAGCCGAGCTGGCCACGCCCGAGGGCAGCCATGAGCAGCGACGTGATCAGAAACCCGGTGAGCACGAAAAACACGTCCACGCCCACGTAGCCACCGGTGCACCATGCAAAGCGCACGTGATAGAAGAGCACGAGCAAGACCGCGACCGCACGCACACCGTCCAGGTCAGCGCGGTACGAGAGCGCAGACGCCGGCGAGGTGGGTGCAGGAGTTACGGCGTCACGCGGCATCGCGCGGCACCGAAGCGGACTTCGCAGCGGGTGTCAAGACGCGCGCACGGACGAGAAGCCTTGCTCCCCGCGGCAGCACGCAGTGCGGAGCGCGGGACGCGACCTCAGGGACAGAGTGAGCGAAGCGTCGGCACAACAGGCACATCGAAGCTGCCCTCGATGGTCTGCCCGACACCGATGCCAGCATCGGCACCACATTGACCGAGGTCGAGCGAGAAGGTGGCGGTGAGTCGTGAGGAGCCGGGGTCGCTCGGCGTGCTGCTGATCACGAACTGGCCCGAGGAGCCCGCGCAGGTGCCCCAGGTTCCAGCAGGCACAAGCGACGACGGGCGCAGGTAACGCACGCGGATCCCGGTCGAGTCTGGCTCGGGGAAGACCGCGTTTTGTCCGATGTGTGCGAACGACGAGATCAGCAGGGCCAGCTGGTGTCCATCTCCGTTCGGACAGGCACCAGAAGCGATGAGCAGTGCGAGCTCGGGCGAGGGACAAGCGCCGCTCCAGGCGACGCCCAGGCAGCCCACGTGGAAATCGCTCGGCGAGGTAATCTGTGCGCTCGCTGGCAGACCGACGACACCGTTCCCAGCGCTCGCATCCAGGAGCCCAAACCCCAGCACGCCGGCATCGACAGGCGCGGTCCCCTGCGCGATGGTGAAGTACTGGACGGCGGTGAGAGGGCTGCCTGCATCCACGGTAGAACGCACGATTCCAGCGTCTTTGGCCTGGCTCGTGCCCACACGGTAAGAGCCGCCACCCGAGCCGTCACCGGCAGCGAACGCGGCGCCGGGCTGCTTGTGCGAGGCACATGCGCAGACGCAGAACACGGCGACAAGAAGCCCAAGGTGGAGCGCTCGATGCATGCCGAATCTCATAGCGCACGAGTGAGTGCTTGTCCGGTATCCGGCACGCGCGCAGCACGGGGCGTCTATCGGGCGCGTGCGATGGCGTCGAGCGCCTCCGGGTTGTGGACACTCGACAAGTCGCCGAGCTCGGTCTCGCCCAGGTATCGGCGCAGGATCAAACGCCGCAGGATCTTGGCGCTGCGCGTCTTGGGCAAGTCGTCGACAAAGTACACAGCCTTCGGCCGATCGACCTTCCCCAGCGCGCTCACCACGCATTGCACCAATTCGGTGCGCAGGGCTTCGGACGGCTCGGCGGCGCGATGCAACACCACGAAGCAGACCACATCCGTGCCCTTGAGCTGATCGGGGACACCGACGGCAGCGGCTTCACTCACGGCCGGATGCTCGATCAGAGCTGCTTCGATCTCACCTGGCCCGACCCTGCGCCCAGCGATCTTGAGCGTGTCGTCCGCACGACCCAAGAGGTAGTAATTGCCCTCTGCGTCCACCATCGCCCAGTCGCCATGATTCCAGACATTGGGAAACTTCGACCAGTAAGTCTCCAGATACTTGGCGTCGTTCTTCCAGAGCGAGCGCGTCATGGAAGGCGCTGGCTGCTTACACACCAGATAGCCCACCTCACCGACTAAACTCTCCCCCGACTCATCGAACACATCCACTGCCATGCCTAGCCCGGCGCTCTGCAACGTGGTCGCGCGCAACGGCATGATGGGCAGCGGCGCGAGGAAGCAGCCGGCGATGTCCGTGCCGCCGCTGATATTGATCACCGGACAGCGGCCCTTACCCACGTGCTGAAGATACCAACCGTAGCTCTCCGCGTCCCAGGGCTCGCCCGTGCTGCCGAGCATGCGCAGCGTCGGCATCCGGTGCTTGTCTGCCCACTCGTCGCCAGCGCGCATCAGCATGCGTACGGCGGTGGGGCTGATGCCGAGCATGGTCACGCGATGCCGCTCGACCGTCTGCCAAACTCGATCTGGCTCGGGATAGTCGGGGGCACCTTCGAAGATCACGATGGTGCCCGCGTGCATCAGGCAGCCGATGATCTCCCATGGCCCCATCATCCAGCCGATGTCCGAGAACCAGAAGAACACGTCAGTCGGCTGAAGGTCGAAGTTGTAAAGGATCTCTTTGCCCATCTGCGCGAGGCAGCCAGCGTGCGTGTGCACCGTCCCCTTGGGCTTGCCGGTGGTGCCGCTGGTGAAGAGCATCAGCGCCGGAGCCAGCGCCGGCATGGATACGCTTTCGCAGACACGCGCCTTGCCCCAGAGCGCTGTGTCCCAGTCCAGGTCGCGACCGGCCCGCATCGGACACTCGATCGCTTCACCGATGCGGCGATACACGACGACGTGCTCCACGCACGCAAGACCATCGATGGCGCGATCGAGCTCGCTCTTGAGCGCAAAGGCTTTGCCGCGCCGCATCGAGCCATCCGCCGTGAACACGACCTTGGCAGAGGCTTCCTCGATGCGCTCACGCACCGCGGGCGGCGCGTAGCCGGAGAAGATGGGGATGAAGATTGCGCCGAGCTTCTGGGTGGCGAGCATGGCCATGGCGACCTCCGCCACCATCGGCATGTAGGCCGCGACGCGATCACCTTCCGCGATGCCGAGGGCACGCAGCGCGTTGGCGAGCTGCGAGACTTCGGCGTGGAGCTCGGCGAACGACCAGCTTCGGCTTTGTCCGTCCTCGGTTTCCGCGATGAGCGCAGTCTTGTGGCGGGCGGGACCTCGTGCGTGCCGGTCGAGGCAGTTGGTAACCAGGTTGATGCGGCCACCGATGAACCAGTCCGCAAAGGCGTTGCCGCGCGAGGTATCGAGCAAGCGTTGATAGGGCGCGTCCCAGAGCAGATCCATGTCGCGCAGGGCGTGCTCCCAGAACCACTCGATGTCCTCGCCGCTGCGTCGCACCAGCTCGCGTGCGGCTTGCTCGACCGCCGCCGGCAGCTGCGGGTTCACCTGGTAGCCGACCGCGCGCAGCAGCCGCGTGATGTTGGCCTGCTCGATCTGCTCGGGCGTCGGGCGCCAGACGATCTCGTGCGTTGCCAGGTTGGTGCCTTCCACAGTTGGGAATTTTAGCACTGGCAGGCGCATTCAGGAATTCGCCTCGCGTCGCACCCGCCCGTACCATCGCCGCGATGGACTTCGCCCTGCCGAAAAGGCCCGTGCGGCTGCAGCTGCTCTCGGGCAAGGCACACTACGACGAAGTGGTGCAGCCAGTTGCGCTCGCACAGCGCAGCGTGTGGATCGCCACGGCGAACCTGAAGGAGCTGATGGTCGAGGACCCGCGCGTGCAACCCGGCCGTCGGCGAGCAAGCGGACGCAACGCTTACCGCTCCATCCTCGAAGTCTTCGACGAGCTCGCGGAGCGCGGTGTCGAGCTGCGCATCTTGCACGCGAGCCTGCCCTCGCGACCCTTCCGCGACGAGCTGGACCGTCATCCGCGACTCTTCAAAGGCGGCCTGCAGCTGCGCATGTGCCCACGTGTGCACCTGAAGACGGTGATCGTCGACGGGACACGCATGTACCTCGGCAGCGCGAACTGGACCGGCGCAGGACTCGGTGCCAAGGGCGAGCACCGCCGCAACTTCGAGCTGGGTGTAGTGACCGACGACGAAGCTTGGCTCGACGAAGTGCAAGGGCTCTACGAGCACATCTGGCGCGGCCAGGCCTGCAAGCTCTGCAAGCTGCGCGACGCGTGCGAAGCACCGCTCGGATGAAGAGTCGACGAGAAATGGCTCTCAAAGGTTGTAAGGCCAATTCAGAAATGTCCGGAGACACTTCAAGCCCGCTCCCAGGGCTCTGGGCAAAGTTGGCACCGATGGGGTGGTCGTGAAGGCAAAGACGCCACAGCCCTGGCGATCTTGCCTCAGCGCCGCTGGCGATGATCGCCATCACCGCGGCGCCCTGGCCCGGGGCGACCCGCCGGTCGTCCAAAACCCGGCTCGTAGTTGCGTCGCGGGGCCGGAGCTCCTGCGCGACGTTGTTGGAGCATTGCCGGCTCCCGGTCGTAGTGGTTCCACCGACCACCGTCGCGGTAGTACCAGCGGTCGCCGTACCAATACGCGGGGCGCCCCTCGTAGTAGATGGGGGTCGCGGTGGCGATGTACGCATCCGGCGGGTAGTCGTCATAGTAGTAACCGGAGTGATATGCGGGCCCGAATTCCAGGCCGCAACCCATCGCAGCCACGAGGATCGCGGCCAGGAAGCCGGCGCCAGCGATCCATTGATGCATGCCCATCGGATTGATGCGGGTCATGGGTTTGCTCCCGCGCTCGGGTCGTGAGCCGCATGCTGGTGGAGCCGCTGCGCGAGTGTGTCGCGCTGGGCAGGCGTGAGAATAGGGCTCACCGCCTCCACGAAGTCAGCCAGGTGCGCAGCGCCCCAGCCGGCCATGTGCATGTTCGCGTCGCGCAGCGTGGTGAGTGCCTTTGCGTCAAAGGTCTCGCTCTGGAACGCATCGCCGAAGGCGCGAAGGTGAAGCGCGATCTCCTGTAGATCAAGCCGCGGAGTGCTTTTCAGCTGCTCGGCAAGGCCCGCTCGAATCTTGTCCGTCTGGTCCGAAGTTAGCTGGAGCTCCACAACCAGGGCTGCCAGGTGACTGCCCTCTGGCAGAGTC
>JADGRG010000266.1 GCA_017881145.1 Sandaracinaceae bacterium
CGGGTAGGTGGCCTCCTGCACGGGTGTTGGGCTCTCGTAGCCGATCTCTTCCAGGGCGCGGCGCACCTCGTCGGTGAGGTTCATGCCGCCAAATCCCACAGCCACGGTGCCGGGGACGTTCGAAGCTTCCAGACTGTTCATTTCAGGTCTCTTTTGGGGTGCATCAGGACCGAGTCTCGAAGCGGTCTAGAGCCCGTTCGATGCGTTCGGTCAAAGGTCGTTGTCGTCGTTCGCGCTCATGCAGGAGCGCTTCGAGGTCTTCTCGTAGCGAAAAGAGCTCGCGTCGTGTGCCGGTCAGGGAACCGCAGGTGCCTTCGAGAGCTGCGTAGCGCCGATCCCACTCTGCGAGCCAGCGCCCCACGCGCGAGCGATCGCGCGGCAGACGCAGCTCATCGGCAGCGTGGTCCAGGAGCGAGCGTTCGAGCGCGCGCAGCTGGTCCGCGCAGCGCCGTTCGTTCGCCTGCACAGGACCAGCGCTGGTTTCGTGTCCGTAGAGCTGAGCCAACACCGAGCGCGTCGATGCGAAGATGACGAAGACCGCCATCAGCCAGAAGATGGCGATGCCGACACGACGTCCGATCACGGCGGCGCTCTTTGCGGTGGTCTTGCTCATACGGGGGTGCCCGGTCAGGGGACTAGCTTGTAGCCGAAGCCGTAGACGGTGAGGATATGTCGCGGCTTTTCGTGTTGAAGCTCGATCTTCTTGCGGAGCTTGACCACGAAGTTGTCGACGGTGCGGTTGGTCGGGGTCGATTTCGTTCCCCAGACCTTGTCGAGGATCTCGTCGCGTGACACGGGCTGGCCGACCCGCTCGTGGAGGAGCTTCAGAAGCTCCACCTCATAGAATGAGAGTGGTGCGCTCTCTTGGCCACGAGTCAGGGTGTGGGCAGTGAGGTCTGCGATCGCATCCCCGATCTCCAAGCGAAGAGGTGCAGCGCTGCGTGCTCCGCGCCGGAAGAGCGCACGGATCCGCGCTACCAGCTCGCCGACCGAGAAGGGCTTCGTGACATAGTCATCCGCGCCCGCGTCGAGCCCGCGGATCTTGTCGGCTTCCTGGCTGCGCGCCGTAAGCATGATGATCGGCGTGTGCAGATCGGTGCGCCGCACTCGCTCGCAGATCTGATAGCCGTTCAGGTCCGGCAGCGTCAGATCGAGGATGATGCAGTCCGGATGCGCCTGCGCAGCCAGGAGCAAACCCTGCTCGCCCCTGTCCGCATGCAGCACCCGAAAGCCCTCGAATTCGAGGGTGTCACGCAGACCGAGTGCCAGCGCAGGATCGTCCTCGACGAGTAGGACCGTGCGCGCTCCGGTGCTAACCATGCGGGGCCACGATATCAGTGGGTTGTGGACTGTCAATCGCACCCTCGGCGAGCTTTCCGCCGCGTGCCTCTTGTCTGCCTGCGCGCAGCGTAGGATCTCGGCGCGGCAGGGAAAGGGTGACGACCGCTCCGCCGCCATCGGCGTTACCGGCCCAAGCGTGGCCATGGTGGGCCTCCGCGATGTGTTTCACGAGCGAGAGCCCTATCCCCGAACCGCGTGCCTGGCCGCTGCTCTGTCCGCGGTAAAAGCGCTCGAAGACACGCTTGCGGTCGATCTCCGGGATGCCGCGGCCGTGATCACGAACGCGGATCTCGATCTCTGCGGCAAGGGTCGCGACCGTCACGTCGACCGCCGTGCCGCCTCCGTACTTCACGGCGTTGTCGAGCAGGTTGATCACCGCCAGGGTAATTGCTTGCTCGTCGACGCGAGCGTGGGGTGGATCGCCGACGCGGTGGACGCGCACCTCTGCGCCTTCCCGCTCGAAACGATAACGGAAGGTCTCGACGGCCCGCTGCACGACCTCGCCCATGTCGGCTTGGTGCATCTCGTATTTTGGCTTGCCGTGCTCCAGGGCTGCAAAGTCGAGCACGTTCTCGATCAGGCCCGACAGGCGCTCGCTCTCGCTGCAGATGATCTCTAGATATTCCTCTTGCTTGGTCTCGTCGCGCACGCGTTTGGTGAGGAGCATCTCGCCGAACATCTTGATCACGCTGAGCGGCGTCTTGAGCTCGTGGGAAACGTTGGCGATGAAATCGCTCTTCAAGCGCGCGAGCCTGCGCTCCTTGTCGGCCGCATAGAGAATGAAGGCGACCGCGATCAGGATCACTGCCAGCGAAAGGGCGATCAGAGCCGCCTGATTGAAGCGGCTGGTCTGCCCCTTGGCGTTGAGCAGCGGCGCCGTTCTCGGAGCAACCTGCAGACGCCAACCGTAGAGCGTGGTGGGAAAGCGCAAGCCCACCACGTAGTCGCCAGCGCTGGCCAGGTTGGGACCGAAGATGCGTCGGTTGTCCTCGTCGACGACGTTGTGCCACTCCTTGCCGGATTCACTCTTGAAGAGGTCGGGGAACACGGTGCGGATCAGGTAACCGGTGTCGTGGTGCAGCGCGAGGTAGAAGCGCCGGCCGTGGTGGTGCACCGCCTGATACGAGATCAGATAGCTGCGGCCTTCGTAGTTCTTGTGCAGGTGGTAGAGCACCTTGAAGGGCAGGGTTTCGAGCTTCATGTCCTGCACGACCTCGCGCAGAAAGAGGTGCAAGAACTTCTGCTTGTCACGTTCGCTCGCGCGCGCTTCGGCGTCTACCACACGCCGTTGCACGTCGAGCACGACCACCGCACGCACACTGGGCGAGATCTCTTCGGCGCGGTTCTTCCAGTCATCGAGCGCGTGCTCGGGCTCGTCGAGGTTGACCACCCCGAAGACCTGATTGTCTGCGCCGATGATGGTCTGTTCGAGCCGGTTCACTCGGTCGCGCACCAGCCAGAGGCTGGATTCAGCCAGCGACTGCTCGCCGAGTTGCTGAAACTGCACGGCCGTCAGATAGGTGTAGTAGCCGAGCACGCAGGTCGCGATGGCGATCGCCGGCAATAGCAGCCTGTACACCAATTTGAAGCGCGATCCGTCCACGAGGGCGCGAGTTTAACACGCGCTCGCTCTCGGAGCACTCCGCACGTGCCAAGGCCAGAGTCACAGGAAAGTCGGCAATTAACCGCGCCCTATCGAGCTCCGCTCGGCGGGAATGTCATCAAGGCGCGGAGTCGACGACCTGGTCTTTTCCGGACTTCTTCCCCTTGCCGCCCTTTGGCTTCAGGTCGAGCTTCTCGGGTGTTTCCAGGGCTTCCTGCAGGACTTCGTCCATCCTGCTCACGGGTACAAACTCGAGCTCGTCGCGCACTTCCTGCGGCACCTCGTCGAGGTCCGCCATGCTGCGCTCCGGCATGATCACGCGCTTGATCCCAGCGCGGTGAGCCGCGAGCACTTTCTCTTTGATGCCGCCGACCGGAAGCACCTTGCCACGCAGCGTGATCTCGCCGGTCATCGCCACGTCGTGGCGCACGCGGATGCCGGTGAGCAGCGACACGAGCGCCGTCATCATGGTGACGCCTGCACTCGGACCATCTTTGGGCACGCCGCCCGTCGGGATGTGGATGTGGACGTCGCCAGTCTCGAGGAAGTCTTCCGGGATGTGGTACGCCTGCGCGCGCGCGCGCACGTAGCTGAGCGCAGCCTGTGCGGACTCCTTCATCACGTCGCCAAGCTGGCCGGTCAAGAGGAGCTTGCCCTTGCCGTGCATGCGTGTCGCTTCGATGAAGAGAATCTCGCCGCCGACCGACGTCCAGGCCAAGCCCGTCGCGATGCCGGGTTCGTCCATGCGTTCGGCGATCTCGGAGGTGAACTTGGCGGCACCGAGGGTGGGCCGAAGGTCTTCTTCTGTGTCGATGCTGAAGGGACCCATCTGGCCTTCTGCAACCTTGACGGCGGTTCCACGGATCACGCTGGCGATCTGGCGCTCCAGAGTACGCACGCCGCTCTCGCGCGTGAAGCTGTCGATCACGGTGTCGATGGCCTTGTCCGAGATCTTCAGCACCTTGTCGTCGATGCCGTGCTCTTCGAGCTGCTTGGGCACGAGGTGA
>JADGRG010000267.1 GCA_017881145.1 Sandaracinaceae bacterium
CGACTGCGCGAAACGAGCTCCTGAAGCGACATGCCACGCACCCAAGTGGCCGACGCAACCCGCGGTAGCAGCTCCGCACCAGCGGCGACCCCGAGCGAAGTGAGAATCGCCCGGCGCGAAATGTGAACCATGCGCGTTCGCTAGCACGCGGCATTGAGAATCGCGTTCCGAATCGGTGACGATCGCGTTCGGGCTCCGCCCAGTGTTTCCTTTTTTGACGAACTCGAGCACCCGGTGAGAAAAAAAAGCGGGAGAGCACGCAGGCTGCTCTCCCGACTTTCAGAGCGGTCAGACCGCTCTTCGACTCACTGTGCTCGGTCTTCTCAGAACGCGCAGGTGTTGGTCGGCATGTTTACCGAGCCGTTGTTGGCGCATTCGTTGTTCGTCGACGACGACGTGGCCGTGCAACCCGCCTCCTTGAAGTCGCGGCAGCAAGCGTAGTTGCCGAGGTTCGAGACGAAGCCGTTGGCATCGATCAACGAGTTGACCGTGCCGCTGCTCAGCGGCAGCGTACCCGACAAGCACTGGCCGAGCGCGAGCTCGCCAGCAGTCACGCTTGGGGAAGCGAAACCCTTGAGGGTGCCGAAGTACAGGTTACGAGCGATGGGGTACTGGAGAGTCGTCGGCGTTGCCGGTGCCGCAGGCAAGTCCGCGGGGATGCACGCGTTCGACGCGCAGCCCGAAACCTCACCCAGAGTGACACTGTTGACGACGGCGTGATCGAGGCCGACCGAGAAGTTCGTCTCCACAACCTGGGTGCCACCGGCAGTCGGTCGCGTGGTGAGCTGCTCGGCACTGTTTGCGCAGCTCGCAGATGCGAGACCTGCGAAGCCCATGCTGCACGGGCTGGCGATGCTGAGGCAGCCAATTTGGTTCGTGTCCTGGCCGGTCTCACAGCAAACGTTGGCGGTACCGTCGTTACCCACGTTGGTGCAACCCGCTTGGGAGTTCGTGTAGCAGGCGTGGAGGCCGGTGTCGCAGCTCGGCGTGGCCGCCGGGCAATCCGTGTTCGCGTTACACACCACAGTCGCGTCGGTGTAACCCTTGGCGGTGCGAGTCGAGTGGATGCGGTAGAAGGCGCCCACTACGTTCTGGTTGAAGGCCGTCGCCGTGTCGGGCGGCGTGGGCGTGGGGCCCTGCTCTTGCCCGTTGAACTCGTAACTTTGCGTGAGCAGAGCAGCCGAGGCCGGCTGCCAGACCTGCAGATTGTAAACGCGCGCGTCGATCGCCGCGACATCCACCAGGGAGGTCGGGTCACCAGCGTGAAGCGTCACGTAGGTGGCCGGTGGCTGCAAGAACGCTGCTGCCGGACGGTTCGACGAACCGCTGAGGCAGTTGGCGCTGGCTGCGTCGGTGGACTTGACCGGGGTGAGGCAAGCGCCGCTGCCCTTGATGGCACCGCGGATCACCGGATCCCAGCCCGTGGCACCGAGCGGCATGTCGCCGTTCGGGCACAGCTGCCAACGCGCATTCGCGCCGCCAACGATTTGAACGGACGGGAAGAAGCTGACCTTACCGAAGCCACAGACGGTGTTCGGGAAGGCGTTGACCGAGTCCGACGGCTCCGAGATCGGCAAGACGACGCCGTTGTCGCCGCACGCAGTGGCAACCTGCTCAGCGGGATTCGCATCCAGCGCGCCGCCGCCAGCGCCCGTGAGCTTGTTAACGCCGATCACGTGGCGACGAACCGGGTCATTGTTCTGTTGATTTTCGAAGCCAACGCCAGCCAGCGCCGAGCGGAACACACCGGGAGTACCCGCGACCGTGCCCGGTTGCGTGCCACCGACGAGACCGGGGAGACCACAGCGCGCTTCCACCTTGGCGTCCGAAGCCGGTGCATCGACCAGCGCCGTGCACCAACCAGTGCTCGCGTTCATGTCCGAGGGAATGGTGCAGGTTGCGCCAACGCCCGGGCACTGTGTCGCGGCCGTGCAGTTCAACTTGGAGGGCGGCATGCGGCACAGGCCGGTGCCGCTGCTGGTGTCGCACGAACCCGCGGTACCGCCGCAATCGGTGTCCGTGGCGCAGGTGCCGGGCTTGCACACGCCTGCCGCGTGGCAGGTCGCGCTCGGGATCACCGCGGAGCAGGTGCTGTTGTTGCCGATGGCGCAGGTCTGCACGCATTGCAGCTGACCGGGGTCACAGCTGAAGCCAGAAGCACAGTCCGTGGCACTCGTCGAAACCGTGCAGCCGTTGTTCGGGCGATGGCAGGTGCCAGCGGAGCACAGGCCGTAACCCGTTGCGGTGCAGTCCGCATTCGACGTGCACGCGGTGCCGTTGCCGCTGTTGGTGGTGTTGATGGTGACGGCCGGGACGTATTCGTTGCAGAAGGGGAAGCCCTTGTTGCCGAACTGAGTGCCCGATTCCACGCCCAGGGTCTCACGGAAGAAGTCCGTGGTGCCGGAGTTCTCATCGCGACGGAACGCGTGCTGCAGCTTGGTGCAGCCACCGTCATTGCCGCAGTCGATGTCGAACAACTTGCCGAAGTTGTTGACGAGCTCCAGGCGCGACGGATCTTCGCAGTCGCGGCGCGCGATGTTGGCGGCGAGCACCTGATCGCCCGGGCCCGTGCCCGCAGCGAGCGGGAAGTCGTTCGGAGCGAGACCAAGGTACACCAGGCGGAGGGTGTCCTTCCACGAGTGGAGAGTCACACCGGTGGTAAGAGCGCGGCTGTGGTCAAGACCACCAGTCGCGTAGCCCGAGCACGCATTGTCCGCAGCGCCGCCCTGGTTCGGATCGCACGCCGCATGGTGCGTCGCGTTCATCGAGATGATGATCGCGTCGCCCGCGATCTCGATGGCTTCAGCGTGCGTCGTGTCTGTGGCGCACACGCCGCTCGCGAGCGAGCCGGCCAGGAAGCGCGACATCGGCGAAACGGCCTGCGTGCCAGCGATCATCGCGTTCTCACCCGCGCCGGATCCTCCACCGACGTAGTTAATGACACCCGCCGCACCTGGACAGGCTGCGGCGACTTGAACGGTCAGCTTCTTCAGCGTGTCCGACCCCTTGAGGTCGAACGCGTGTACGCCTAGCGCTCCCGCCCCTAGGGCGGCGAACGTAGCGACAGCGGCTATCGTCTTATTCATCTGAAATCCTCGGTTCAGCCACCTCGCTACCTAACGGCGGGGTGAAGCCGCTCGCCTCTATACAAGTAATGCGCCAAACACCGCTGCCCCCTGCCTCTCCCTACTTCGCCTTAACATTCGCAGACATGAACAGGCAGCGCGGGCGCTCTGACGATCTCGAAACTCATCGAGTCTCCGATTCTCGGATATCCATTCCGAAAACTGGGCAGTGCTGATTTGAGCGTGCGCATACTGCCCACAATTTGGCACGAAACACGCGCCGCGCAGCCTGCGCGAAGTCATCGAGCGGGGCGCACAGAGTGTCTGTCGTGAAACGAATTGGCGACGATGCGCCGACGACTCAATGCTTGGGAGCGCTCAATCTCTCGGGCGCTCGCCCGCTCGCTGGCACGTCCAGCAAGGCCGGGCGTGGCAGCGGGCGTGGCAGCTCGACGATTCGAGCACGCTCCGGCGTGCGCAGGGCAACGACCAGCAG
>JADGRG010000268.1 GCA_017881145.1 Sandaracinaceae bacterium
CACGGTCTGGATCTTGTCAACGCCACTCACGCGCAGCTCGAGCACGGTGTCCCAGGCGGGGCCGTCGTCGGGGGCGCGCGCTTGGGTGCGGGTCGCGGGCAAGAGGAGCACGTGACCGGTCCCGAGCCCGCTCGACGCGCCGAAGCCCACCCGCGTCAACACCAGGTTCGCCACGGGCCGGAAGAGCGCGCTAGAGGCTTGCTGCACGCCTGGCCACGGCAGAAGCCCGAGGCAAACGACAAGGGCAAAGCGCCAGCCGGCAGCTCGCAGGGCGTCAGCGGGCGCGCTCATCGGAGGTCCTCGCCACCAGCAGCGCGCGCGACGCCCAGAGCGCGAAACAGCCACACGTCACCAGCATCAGCGCAAGCGGCATAACCTCCTCGTGCAACACATCGAACCATTCGGGCGCTCGCATGCCCGCCAGGTAGAGCCCCAGCATCCGTAAGAGGTTTGCGGCATTGAGCACCAGGATGCCCGACCCGCAGCCGAGCAACTTCGCTCGTCCACTCGCCGGAAATCCGATGATCGCTGCCAAGAACAGCGCTTGCACATCGAGCGAGGAACAATCCTTGACTATGTCCAGCGCGAACGCACCGCTGACGCGCGTGCCGGTCACGCGCACCAGCGGATCGAAGACGTGGATCAGGATGCCGACGCCGCGCGCCTGCGCGACGAGGTAAGCGCGGATCACCCGATCCGCCAGGCCTCCCGTCGCGTGCGGGAAGTAATACAGACCGTAGAGCACGGCCATCACCGAAAGCGTCACCACTAGCGATCGCGTTGCACGGTGGGCCCACGGGTGCGGCCCACCGACGCCGGCCGGGACGACCGGTACGGGGCGTCGGGTTGCTCTCGCGCGGTGGCGTCCGGGTCGCGGCACGAGCGCAAGGTAGCACGATGCACGCCGCCGACCGTCGCGGTATCGGGCCAGCGAAGCTCGTCACTGATGTCGAGGCCGATCCCGTAGCCACCGATGCCGCCCGTCAGCGTGAACAAGAGGTGTTGCGTCTGCTCGCTGGTAGCCGGCCGCCTGTCCAAGGTGCGGGTCGTTCGGCGCACCTGACCCTGGTCCACCAAGCGGCCGCCCTGCGTGGTTGGGAGGCGGGCGGTCACACACACGTCACGGGATCGACATCCCTGCAGTGAATACGGCTGGTATATGTAGCGAACACCGCTCTGCTTGGTCGGTTGCCGATGCGCGCTCGCTGCCCTGAGCATCACCTCGTGTTGTCCCCTGACGGCATCTGCCCTGCATGCCCACCAATCGCTCGTGCGCGGATGCACGGCCGAGCGCGCATCCTGCGCTTGGCTGCGATGGCTCTTTGCTGCATCACCCTCGGCGCGACGTACCGCGCGTGCGGACACGGGAGGGTAGCCATGCGAACGTCGCCAGCCTCGCACGGTGCGCTTGCATCGTTACAGCAGCACAGCGCGCCCGAGCTGCAGCCTTCCAACATGCGGGAGCCTCCCAGCGACGTTCCCGATCCCGCCACCGTTAAGCTTCCGACACAGCACGCTGCGCCAGAGCTTTCACCACCGCCGCCGCCAGCCTTTCCTGCCGATCCCGACGAGCCAGTGGGCGGCGACGATCCTGCAGACTTCGATCTGCGTCAGACGACAGGGAGTCCGCAGGTAGCTCTGACGTTGACCGTACCGCCGAGCCCCAGCGAAGCGCGGCACCGCTAGCCAGACTCGGCTGCGTGTCAGACGCAGGGCTACGCGCGCGTGAGGTTCGACACGAGCTTGCCCACGGAATGCCCCGAACACTTCGCTGGAAGTTCACAGCCGGCACGCTGCCTGGTTGCTAACCTCGCACCCATGAGATTGGTGCTCTCCACCTTATTCATGGCCGCGGCAGGCACGATGTATCTTGGTCTGGCTGGTCGTTCCGATCTGCAGAGCGAGGCGGCGCCTGCCGCGCCGAGCGTTCCATCGGTGCACCTGGCGTCGACGAAGCTGGAGTTCGACGACTTGCTCGCGCCTGGAGCCGAGCTGCGGCTCTCCGAGAAGGTGCTGCGGCTCGATGGAATACGGGTCCGCTTGACCGGCTTCGTGGCGAAAATGGAGCTGCCGCCGGACGGGGGCTTCTACCTGGCGCCGCGTCCTGTGACCTGTGACGAAGCTGGCGGCGGCACAGCAGATCTACCTGTCGAGAGCGTGCTCGTGCTCTCGCGCTCCGCGCAGGGGCGTCCCGTTCCATTCATCGGCGGCGCGCTCGAGGTGACCGGCATCCTGCAAACCGGCAATCAAGCCGACGCCGACGGACGCGTTTCGGCCTTACGGATTCTCCTGGATGGCACTGAACACCTGGTTCCACCCGTGCTCGCCGCTGCAACCCAATAGTCGATTGTTAGATTGAGGAAGGAAGGTCTGCTATGTCCTGGATGCAACGTTGTCTTTTCACTCTCTCCGTTATCGCACCGCTCTGCGCCGCCAGCCTGGCGAGCGCGGCGCCCACTATCAGCATAACCCCACCGAACAATGCGCGCTTCCTGGCCGGACAGCGCTTCGATCTGCGAGTCGAGGGCAAGGGCGTAGGTCCGTTCTCGGCCACACTAACCGTCGATGGCGTACCGCAGACCTTCACGTCGGGCGCGCAGAACACCACCACGACCGACGGAGTGACCAGCGCCGGGTACGGCGGGTTCAACCTGCGTGGCTATTCCAACCACCACGCCGGTGTGCATACGTTGACCGCAACCCTCACGGACGCAACTGGCACGAGCACCTCCAGCACGCTCTTCGAGGTCATGGATTTGAGCGGCGACCGCGTCGGTGCCGACAACGTGATCATCATGCTCGGCGACGGCATGGGCACCGCGCACCGCACTGCGGCGCGTCTGGTGCGCTACGGCGCCACCGGCGGCGATCCCAACGGATACCTCGCGATGGACTACTTCCCGGCGACGGGCATGGTCACCACGCACTCGCTCAACAGCATCATCACCGATTCGGCTCCCGGCATGGCCTGCTACAGCACGGGAACACACTCGCAAAACAGTCAGGAAGGCGTGTTCCCGGCGCACATGGTGAATGCGTTCTACTACCCGCGCACCGAGTACATGGCCGAGTACCTGCACCGCACGCAGGGCAAGGCCCTGGGCCTGGTGACCACGGCAGACGTCGAAGACGCGACGCCCGCAGCCAACGCGGTGCACACGGGCAACCGCAACGCGGGCACCGGTGTCGTCGATCAATACCTGGACGAGAGCGATGCAGCCGACGGCGGCCACAGCGGCACCGGCCTCAGCGTACTGCTGGGCGGCGGACGTCGCTGGTTCTTGCCGTCGACCCAGTTCGGCTCCAGCCGCGCGGCCTCGACCGACTATGCGCCACTTCCGGCCGACCTGATCGCCGGCTGGCATCTGCCCTCCAGCGCTGCAGGCGCGGCCGATCCTGCTCGCGATCTGATCGCCGACTTCCAGAACGCCGGCTTCCAGTACGTCGACAGCGCCACTTCGCTCTCCAGCGTGATGGCCACGAAGAAGGCGCCCGACAAGCTGCTCGGACTCTTCGGCTACGGCAACATGAACGTCGCCCTCGACAAGCTGGCCAAGCGCCGCAACGTGCTCGTGCCAGGGACCAGCACCTTCGCGGTGGATGACTACCACGCACCCGATCAGCCGATGCTCGACGAAATGACCAGCGCCGCCCTCAAGGTGCTCAAGCGCAACCGCGAGGGCTTCGTGCTCATGGTGGAGGGCGCGCACATCGACAAGCAATCGCACGCGATGGATGCCGAGCGTGCGGTCGATGACACCATCGAGTTCGACCGCGCAGTCGCCGTGGTGCGCGACTTCGCCGAGAACGTCGACCGCAAGACCATCGTGGTCGTGCTGGCCGACCACGAGTGCTCTGGCTTCAGCATCATCGGTGCGCTCAACGGCACGGTGGCGAACCTGCAGGCGCTGCCGCCGGATGGCGCGGTCACGGCTCCGGGGGTCGTGCCCGCTCGACAGGCCGCCGTCGGCACCTACGACATCGCTGGATTCCCCCAGTACAACATCCTGGCCGATGGTTATCCGGAAACCTTCGACATCAATGGCAAGATCTTGTTCGGCTACGGCGCCAGCGGTGACCGCTACGAGACTTGGCTGACCCGCCCGCGACCGATCATCGACAGCCTCTTGTCGAGCAACATCGCGGCGGAGCTTGCGACCGCGGGCTACCCGGGACAGCCCTTCAACCGCTCGCAGACGGATGGCTTCTTCCTGCGCGGCCAAGCGGTGGGTCAGGCGCAAGCGGTGCACACCGCGTCGGACATTCCGGTGTCGGCCTATGCGGCGCGGCCGGCGATGGCCATGCAATTCGTCGGCGTGCAGCGCAACACCGACGTGTTCGTGAAGCTGATGCGTGCGGTGCTCGGCGGCTACTGAGCCTCGCGCACGGCTGGATGTGGCACGCCCACTGCGCCGGAACCCGGTGCAGTGGGCGTTTGCTCGTGCGCCCGCAGGAGCGTGAGCCGACACCAGAGCAGCGAACCTGCCCGCTCGGTTTGCTCACAGCGTCCGGAGGTCGGTCGGTCCAGAAGCCCGCGCGGAACAAGCGCTGGCCGCGGTCGTAGGGGAACCAGCGCTCGAGCGCGATGCAGCCGGCCGAGCGAGATCGGTCCGACTGCCATGCTCAGGTCGAGGTACTCGTTGCCGCGGTCAGCATCGCCAGTTCCTCGCTCGCCCGGCTGGCGCGCTCCGGGTCGCTAAAGCGCTCGGCTTCTGCGAGCTCGTCGCGCAGCTCGGTGGCCCGTTGCCGGATTCTCCCTAGCCTTCTCCCCCGAACGCCAGAGTAGTTGTCGTTCGAAGTGGCGGGATCCGGAAACGAAGGACCGCCTCCTCCCTACACTCCAGCCGGCGGCGTCGCGCGGGAGCGCGCCCGGTTGCGACGGCGCCGGAGGCCAAGTCCGACGACGAGCACAACGATGCCAGTGAGGGTGATGCCAGTGCGCGGTGTTGAGCCTGCCAGCTCGCAGCCGCAGCCACGCGGCTTGACTGGACACTCGGGGCACGGCGGCGCACTCGGTCCGTGGTCGGGGCCCCCGGCGACCGGCCTCTCCTCCGCGCTGATCTTTGTTCGCAGGCGCAGCGGCATACTTTCGTTCTTGAAGTGAACGACATACCAGTAGTCGCTGATCTTCTTGACCTCAACGCCCGGATTGGCCGCCGTTAGTTCGTGGACGAAGCCGTAGAAAGATCCGTCGTGCGACATGCGGAAACCGAACGTTGCCATTGGGGCCAAGACCTTGCTTGCTACCCCCTTGTTCGTGACTGTCCTTCCAGTGTCGTAATATGGGCGGATCCGGTAGGTCGGCCACACCGCGTCGAGGATCTGGGTCGCGCTCATGGACAGCGTGCTCGACATTGAGACGCTTCCGAGCTTCTTGGTGCTGCTCGCGACTTGCGCGGCACGCGCGAGCGCCATCGCGTTCAGCTTTTCCTGGGTGGCAAGGCCTGCGAGCTGCGCCCGACCCGGCGGTCTGCGTTGCAGTGGCTTGGGCAACACCGGCGGATTTTGGACGAGGTCGAGGGCCGCGTGCATCTCTTCGGCCGGAAGCCAGAGTGGCTTCTCCCCGTGGGGCGCCATGTTTTCCGTCTGCACGTACAAGTAGACGTCCCGCTCTCCGTCGAGCCCTGTTGCTTGCTTGAGACCCATCAGCGAGATGGTCGCCTGCTTGTCGAGGGACGACATGGAATAGTAGTCCATGTTACGGTACACAGCAGCCTGCGAGATCTCGACATTCGATCCGCTGGGCTTACCGATTTCGACGAGCACGCATTGGTGTGTAACCGACGGATCGCTTAGCTGCGGACAGTAAGCGTTGAGGCCTCTGTCGCATTGGTAGTCGATGACAACATTCGACGTGCCCGAGCCCATGGCATCTGGTGCGTCCTGCCAGTACCACCCGTTGGCGTTCGAGAACGGGGCGCCCGTCGTGGTGTTGGTGATCGGCGCCGTGATGATGGAGGTTCCCGTGGGCGTGGTCGCGACATCCGTCCACGGGCCGTTCTTGCGGTTCGCGACCGTGGACCCCCAGTCCGCGATGCGAACGCGCGCACGCAGCGACCAACGACTAAGGCCACTGGTATTGTCCACGTTGCGAGCGATCACACGGAAGACGTTGTCAGGGCTACCGCCGGGGGCGCTCGCGGGGCAGGGGTTGGCGGCGCAGATGCGGTTTGTCAGCGCACCGCTCGGGGTGGTCCCCGGCGTACCCGGATAGACGCCCACGTCGCTTGGCGAAAGCGTGACGCCGCTCGAGCAAGCCGAACCGATCTCGGCGTAGCGAGCCCAGTCCGAGGTGGTGGTCGGGACGATCGTGCTACCCACAGCGGCGCTCCCCGAGGCTGGGTTCGCGTTGGCGAAAGGAATGAATC
>JADGRG010000027.1 GCA_017881145.1 Sandaracinaceae bacterium
AGACGCCTGGACCGCGATCCACCATCCGTCGGGGTTGGGGCCCCGACCCCAACCGGGCGATCCGCCCCCGCTTCCTGCGGTGCGTGCTCACCTACAAATGTAGGCTCCGCGCGCTCCTCGAAACCGGTGGCGCCTCGCTCGTGTCTCACGCTCCATGCGTTCCTGTTTAGATCGCGTGGGCGGTGGATCGTGGTCGGGTCGGGAATGTGGTAGTCGAAGCTCTCGCCAATCGAACGGCATCACTCCGGGAGCGACCATGCAGGGAGAATCAGCAGAGCCGTCGAGCGGCAGCGCATCCCCGAGCGATCTGCGCCCGCTGACCATCGCACGCGTGTCCAAGCCTTCCGGTCCTGCGTCCGACTTCGATGTGCAGGCGCATCGCGAAGCGCTGGTCGCTCTGATTCGAGCCATCGAGGCGCTGGTGCTGGGGCATGGATCAGACGCCCCCCAAGGACCGCTGTCGGCTGCATTCTTGCAGCCCATCCTGCGCCTGCATCCACGCGCTGGCTGCGGGTTCTTCTCGCGCAGCGAGATCATCGCGGGCTACCGAGCGCTCTTGGCAGAGGAACCTTTCCAGCTCGGCGAAAGGCGCTTCGTCGCGTACCTGCAGATGCGTCCGGTGCGCAGCCAGAGCGGCGTGACACCGATCACCGTGCTGACCAAGCCTTTCCCTTGCCCAGGTCGCTGCGTCTTCTGTCCCAACGACGTGCGCATGCCGAAGAGCTACCTCTCCATCGAGCCGGGCTGCCAGCGCGCCGAGGCCAACGGTTTCGACCCCTATCTGCAGACCTACCAGCGCCTCTCTGCCTTTCACGCCATCGGACACGCGACCGACAAAGCCGAGTTGATCGTACTCGGCGGCACGTTCTCGTTCTATCCCGAGCCTTATCAGATCTGGTTCATCAAACGCTGCTTCGATGCGTTGAACGACTTCGGTGCTGGCCTCGACCGTCGCAGTGAAGCCGACCTGCAGCGGCTCTCGCTTTCGGGCGTGACCACGCGTTTGCACGGGCGCGAGCTGGGCGTTGGCTACAACAAAGTGGTAGGCAAGTGGCTGCAGGATCACGCTGGCAGCGACCTTCTGCGGGACTTCGAGCATGCGGACTTCGCCGAGCTTGCCGCTGCGCAGCGGCAGAACGAGACCAGCCGCACTCGCAACGTGGGCCTGGTGCTCGAAACGCGGCCGGATCACGTCGACGCGGCCGAGGTGCTGCGTCTGCGACGGCTCGGCTGTACCAAGGTCCAGCTCGGTCTGCAGAGCCTTTCCGACGAGATTCTCGCCAAGAACCAACGCGGGCACGACGTAGCGGCCTCGCGACGTGCCATGCATCTGCTCCGCCAAGCCGGCTTCAAGTTGCTCGTGCACTTCATGCCCAACTTGCTGGGCGCCACACCTGAGTCCGACGTGCAGGACTTTGCGCGCATGTTCCAGGACGCCGCGTTTCGCCCCGACGAGCTCAAGGTCTATCCCTGCTCGCTGGTGGAGAGCGCCGAGTTGATGCGTCACTACGAAGATGGGTCGTGGCATCCCTACACCGACGACGAGTTGCTCTCGGTGCTCACGCAGGTGCTATTGCTCACGCCGCGCTACTGCCGGCTTTCGCGCATGGTCCGCGACATCTCGTCCGAGGACATCGTGGCGGGCAACCGGCGCTCCAATTTCCGCGAAGTCGCCAAGGACGCAGTCCGGGCCAACGCAGGGCAGGTGGAAGAGATCCGCGCGCGCGAGATTCGCGAGACTCACTTTGCTGGCAACGACGCTGCGCTGCGCACGACGGGCTACCAAACCAGCGTCGGTGACGAGCGCTTCATCGAGTTCGTGACGCCGGAGGATCGGCTGCTCGGTCTGTGTCGCTTGGCTCTACCGAGCGAGCCGGCCGAGCCGGGCGCGATGCCCGAGCTCGCCGGCACTGCGCTCTTACGCGAGGTGCATGTGTATGGTGCGTCGCTGGCGCTGGGGCAGAAGCACGACGTGAAGCCGCAACACACGGGCCTGGGTCGCCGACTGGTCGAGGAGGCCGCCCGTATCGCCAGTGCCGCCGGCTACGCAGATCTCGCCGTGATCTCTGCGATCGGTACGCGTGACTATTATCGCAAGCTAGGCTTCACCGACGGCGAGCTCTACCAACACTTGGCGCTCGCCGGATGACGCTACGGCCAGAGCCGAGCTGCGCCGAGCACGCCGCTCGCCGCTCCATGCACTGCCGCCGACAGCTGCGTCTCCACACGATCCGAGAAGACATAGCGCGACCAGAGCTTGGGAACTTCGGTGTAGAGCGAAGCCACCTGCGAGACGCCGCCGCCGAGCACGATCACGTCCGGATCGAGCACGTTGATGAGTGTCGCCAGCGCTCGCGCGAGGCGGTCAGCGTAGCGCGCCAGGCTCGCGTTCGCGGCAGCATCGCCACGCTCCGCACGGGCTGCGATCTCGCTGGCGCTGAGCGCTTCACCGGCGGCCTTGCGGTGGTCGTTCGAAAGGCCCGGGCCAGAGAGGAAGGTCTCGATGCAGCCACACCTTCCGCAGTAGCAGGGGGGGCCAGGCCGGTCATCGTCACGCGGCCAGGGCAGGGGATTGTGCCCCCATTCGCCACCGATACTGTTTCTCCCGCTGACGATGCCGCCGCGCACCACCACACCACCGCCTACGCCCGTGCCGAGGATCGCCCCGAACACCACCTCCGCGCCTCGACCTGCGCCGTCGATCGCCTCCGAGAGCGCGAAGCAGTTGGCGTCGTTCTGCAGCCGAACAGGTCTGCCCAAACGCTCTGCGAGATCACGGTCGAATGGCCGGCCGTTCAACGCCAGGGTGTTGGAGTTCTTCAGCAGGCCCGTGGCTCGCGAGAGCGCTCCGGGTGCGCCGACACCGACTGACGCGGCGACACCCAGCTCGCGCTCTGCATCGTGTACCAGGCCAGCCAGGGTGGTCAGGATAGCGTCGTAGTCGGAGGTAGGCGTGGGCACGCGTTTGCGGTAACGGACGGTGGCGCCATCGAGCACCACGAGCTCGATCTTGGTACCGCCGAGGTCGATGCCGATCCGCATCATGGCA
>JADGRG010000269.1 GCA_017881145.1 Sandaracinaceae bacterium
GGTAGCCGCGGCAGGGGTATGTCAGCTGCGATGCTGTCCTTGCTCTCCAAGAAGCGAGTCAGCGCCTTTTCGGCTGCTTCGGAAAGCGCCGCGCCTGTGAGCTTGGCGAAGAATGGAGCGACTTTGGTATCGACCGGCAGCGGTGGTGGCCGCCTCGAAACCAACGGGGAGACGCGGCCAGAATCCTTGCCGAAGAGGTCTGCCACCGTCTTCAGCGCTCCGTCCGCAAAGCCTCCGGCTTCGAAACCAAGCGTGGCTGCCAGACAGGCAGCCGGCAGGTCACCGCGCCGCGCAAAGCGTTCGACCAAGGCCTCGGCAGCACGTCCAGCCAGGGTCGGGCGGTCTTGATCCAGCAGGAGCCGCGCCACCAGATACGCCGCGCCCGCGTCGTCGTTCGAGGCAGCCAGGATCGAGCTCGCCAGACGCAGTGCGTCCTCGGTTTGGCCAGCTAAGCGCAGGCCGTGAGCACGGTCCAGCGGAGAGAGGCCGCGTTCGGCAGCGGTCGGGTCGGTCATTTTCGCCTCGTTTGGGCCACGGCGCGTGTCAGCGCTGATCGCGGCCAACGCGGCCAACTCTGGTGACTCGCCTCGGAGCATGTGTTCACTCGGCTGGGCAAGTCGGGGTCGGACATTTTACGGAGCACACTCTTGCGGGTCCATGGGAATCGCCAACGAGCGCCTGCAAATGGTGGGAGCGTGTGAGCATTTGTAGTCGGTGAGGGCGTGATACCTATCCACCTTCCGGATTCAGCGAGTTGTTCCTATGATTTCCATGGCTTACGGCGCTCCATCCACCGTGCGTCCCCACACCCTTTGCGGCACGTGGTTAAGCGTGCGAAAGGTGCGATTTTACTGCGGGCTCGGGTCGGAGAAGAGGAACTCTGCGAGCTCGTCGCGATGGCGGGCGGCGTCGCTGTGGCCCAAATCAATTAGGATACGCGCGAAGTCACCATCGAAGAGCACGTAGCTCGCCAGATCCGCATCTGCTCCCTCGCCGACGTCGAGCAGTCGGAGCGCGGTGTGGCCGATGATCCGTCCCAGGCGTGGCTTGTGGCGTCGCAGGTGATCCGAGGCCAGCAGGCCGATGTCCATGCTTGGGTGTATCACAAACGTCTTGATACGCCGCCGGGGTGGCCGACCGTTCGCGGCGGCCGCGGCGTTCATCTTGTCTTCGAAGCCAGGACCGCCGGCCTCCACGGCGTCGGAGATGATCTCGTTGACCAGCCGCAGCTCCTCGAGGTCGTGCTCGATATGGTCAAGCATCAATGCGTCCAGCGCCTTGCCGAGTAGGAATGACGCGCCCGGCGTATGACCGGCCGGGATGTTGGTCTCTCGCCGGGGTGTGGTGACGCCGATCACGAACATGCGATCGACGCCCAGCTGAATCGCCGGCGCTGTCGGTGTGTTCAAACGGATCCCGCCGTCGCAGTAGTAATCGTTTCCGATACGAACGGGTGGAAAGACTACCGGCATCGCGGCTGATGCTAAAACGTGTTGTGGCAGGATATGCGAGGGTTGAACCACGATACGCAGGGTGCTGCGCGGGAGGTCCACTCCCTTGGCGCGATCGACGTAGAGCGTTGACCGACCAGTGCGGACGTTGGTCGCGCTCACGGTCAGGGCGCGGACTTTGTTGGAGCGTAGGTTGCGCACCAACTGCCGCCAGGGGATGCGGTTGCTGATCAACTTGGCTAGCGGCCGGGCGTCGAAGATGCCGGCGGGCATGCCGCCGCCCAGCCAGACGCGGGCGAGCCGCGGCACGTGGCGGAGATCGAGCTGCATGATGTCGGAGAGCGCCTGCTCCAGCCACACGTTGGCCAGGAGCCGCATGCCGGGCTCGGGATCGTTGGCCGTGGCCGCCAGGGCGGTGCCGTTGATGGCGCCCACGCTGGTCCCGCTGATCACGGGGAAGTTCGGGGTGCGGCCGAAGTGTCGGGCGAAGTCACCGTAGAGGTAGTTGAGGACGCCGACCTCGTAAGACCCGCGGGCACCGCCGCCGGACAGGACGATGCCCATGGTCACGTGCGGACCTCGCCTCTTTGCCAGCGTCGGAAGTGCTGCATGGTGGAGAGTGTCGCGGACAAGCGAAGATCCCCCAAATTTCGGGGCAAAGCGGCGCGACGAGTGCTTGATTAGCGTCCGCGGCGTTCGAGCACAAGGGGCGACGACGTCTCGCGGCTCGGGAAGTGGAGGGGGCGTTCTTGCTCGGAGCGTTGGCTTTGGCTCGGCGTGGGGTCTGCCTTATGCTCACTGGCTATGATTCCACTCTGTCGCCCAGTGCTCGGTGCCGAAGAGACCGAGGCCGTTTGCAGGGTGCTGCAGAGTGGTCGATTGGTGCAGGGCGCCGAGGTCGCTCGCTTCGAAGGACTGGTCGCGGCTTACACGCGTCGCAAGCACGCGCTCGCGGTTTCCAGTGGCACTAGTGCGTTGCGGGTTGCGCTCGAAGCGATCGGCATCGGGCCTGGCGACGCAGTGCTCGTGCCAGATCTGACTTGGCCGAGCCCCGCGCACGCCGTGCTCGATCTCGGCGCGCGACCCGTCCTGGTCGACGTCGATGCTGAGAGCTGGAACGTGACGGCGGCCGCCATGCAGCAGGCACGCACGCCTGACACGCGTGCGGCGATCGCGATCGATCAGTTCGGCAATCCCGCTCCCGCCGAGGCGATTGCTGCAGCCTTGCCGGGCATCAGCGTGATCGTCGATGCCGCATGCAGCTTGGGTAGCCACTCCGGCGCGAGTCCGTGCGGGGCTTTCGGCGTGGTTGCGTGCTTGAGCTTTCATCCGCGCAAAGTGCTGACGACCGGCGAGGGTGGCATGTGTTTGACCGACGATCCGGCGCTGGCGGCTCGCATCACCGAGCTGCGCAACCACGGGCAGGTCTCGCCGGGCGTTTTCGCGCGCGCTTCTGGCAACTACCGGCTCTCGGAGCTGGCTGCGGCCATCGGCTCGGTGCAGATGACGCGTCTGGACGCGATGGTCGTGGAGCGCGCGGTGCAGGCGGAGCGTTACCAGCAGGCGTTCGGTGGGCTCTCGCTGCAGCAAGCACCGCTCGGCACACGCAGCAACCATCAGACGTTCGGCGTGCTGCTCGCGCAAGGTGTGCGACGCGATGCGTTGGTCGACGAGCTGCGTAGGCGCGGCGTCGAGGCCGGCCGGCTCAGCTATGCGCTCCACACGCTGCCACAGCTTGCAGCGAGCGCGGCGCAAGCTGTGGCTGCAGGGCGCGAGTTTCCTGTTGCAACCGCGCTCGCGGATCGCGGGATTGCGTTGCCGCTCTGGCCCGGGCTCGGCGCCGAGGCTCAGCAGAAAGTCATCGAGGCCCTGCTCGATGTGTTAAAATAGGGGTTCTATGTCGGCCCAAGAGACCATCCTCGAAGTCTCCGACCTGCACAAAACCTTCTTCATCGGCTTTCTGCGCAAGCGAGTCGAGGCTGTGCGAGGCGTCAGCTTCGAGGTGAAGCGCGGTGAAGTGTTTGGCTTCGTCGGGCCCAATGGCGCGGGCAAGACCACGACCATCAAGATGATGCTCCAGCTCATATTCCCGTCGCGCGGACAGGTGAAGCTCTTTGGAACGTCCACCTTCGATCCGGCCGCACGCGCGCGCTTGGGCTATCTGCCCGAGAACCCCTACATCTACACTTACCTGAAACCGCTCGAGTTCCTGGACCTCTGCGGCCAGCTCGTGTCGATGAGCAAGGAGCGTCGCAGGAAGCGTTCCGAGGAGCTGGTGCACAAGCTGGGCCTCGCGGACGCGATCGATCGGCCCATCGGGAAGTTCTCCAAAGGCATGATGCAGCGTCTGGGATTCTGTCAGGCGCTCTTGCACGAGCCGGAGCTGCTGATTCTCGACGAGCCGTTGAGCGGCCTCGACCCGATCGGCCGCAAAGACATCCGCGACCTCCTGCTCGAGCAGAAGGCGCAGGGCCGGACCATCCTGATCACGAGCCACGTGCTGGGCGATGTCGAAGCGGTGAGCGAGCGGGTGTGCATCTTGCGCCAGGGGAAAGTCGTCGCGTATGGCGCGCTCAGCGAGCTCTTGCGGCCGGAGGTGCGGCGCGTCGAGATCGAGCTCACGGACGTCAAGCCCGAGCTGCGCGAGAAGCTAGAGAGCGCAGCGATGCAGGTGCGCCTGCTGGACAAGCAGGTGACGGTGGTGGTCGAGGGCGACGAGAGCGTGCCGGCGTTGCTCAAGCTCTCGATGGATGGCGGTGCGCGCGTGCTAGCGGTCACGCCGCATCGTGAAACGCTCGAAGACCTCTTCGTGCGCAAAGCCGTGACGGAAGTGCAGTGACGGGTGATGAGTGCCCGCCGCATCGACGCCCAAGCTGCCGCACGCCTCTTGAGCGAGGAAGGCTACCTCTACCTGGACGTGCGCACGCACCAGGAGTTCGAGCTCGGACACCCGCTCGGTGCCTATAACGTACCGTTGCTGCTCATGAGCGCCACCGGGATGCAACCGAATCCCGAGTTCCTGCGCGTCGTGCAGGCCAGCTTTGCCCTGGAGGAAAAGCTCGTGATCGGCTGCAAGTCCGGGGCTCGCTCCCAACAAGCGCTCGCACTGCTCGTGCAAGCTGGTTACACGCAGCTGGTCGAGCAACGAGCTGGCTACTCGGGCCAGCGCGACCCGTTCGGGCGCGTGCTGGAGCGGGGCTGGCAAGAGTTGGGGCTGCCGAACGCGCTGCACGCAGCAGCCGGCCGCAGCTATGCCGAGTTGCAAGAACGCGTGGGCAAGTAGCTGGCCGGCGCGAGGGTCAACCCGCGGCGCGCGAGGCTTGGCCGCAGCACTTCTTGAACTTCTTGCCGCTGCCGCAGGTGCACGGATCGTTGCGACCGATTTTGGGCTCGCTGCGCCGCACTGGCGCCTGGATCTGCTTACCGTCGCAGAAGTACCACTTGCCGTCGATGCGGTGGAAGGTGGAGCGCTCGTGGTGGGTCTGCTCGCGGCCGTCGGCCGTCATGCGCGCCACGAACTCCACTTCACCGGTGTCGTCGCCGGGTCCGCCGTTGACGGTGTCCAGGATGGTGAGGCCGTGGAACTGGGCGCTGCGTGCCCACTTTTCGGTGGCTTCGCGATCGGTGTCCTCGCGGGTGGCTGGATCGTGGGTTGCCACAATGTAGTCGACCTCCGCCAGCAGATAGGCGACGTAGCGGCTGGCCATGAGATCGGCTGCAGTCTCGGGCACCGCTTCGCCGCGCAGAAAGGGCATGCACCGGGTCTTGAGCTGCTCGTTGTCGAATTGGATAGCCATCGGGGCAGCACTATACACGGGTTGCGAATGCTGCCGAAGCTGCTTTGGGCTTCCACCGAATGCCGGCGCAGCAGTGCTCGCTCTCTTCGTATACACTGCCGCCCCTCGGAGCCCACCTTGTCTGTCGATACTTTCCAAGTTCTGGAGATGACCAAGCGCTACGGGGAGGCGCTCCGCGAAGCCAGTTCGTTTGCCATCCCGTGTGCCGCTGCAGCGGTGGCCTTCGTCTTTGGCTCGAAGGTCAGCGCAAGCCTGGCTCGGTCACGCTGGACGCGCACAGCGATCCTGCTGAGCGTGGCGGCCATGGCCGTGGTCTGGGCGTGGCAGCTGCGCTGGCTTTGCGACGACGCGTATATCTCGTTTCGCTACGCCGAGAATCTCGCGCAGGGCCGCGGCATGATCTTCAACCTCGGCGAGCACGTCGAGGGCTACACGAACTTCTTGTGGACGCTGATTCTGGCGGGCGTCGTCCGGCTTGGATTCGACATCGGACAAGGCTCGATCGTGCTCAGCTTGGCGGCCTTCGTGCTCCTGCTCTTTGCCACGCATGTCGTGGCGCGGCGGATCGCTCCGGCTGGTGCAGATACCCATGTGTCGCTCGCCGCGCTGCTCTGTGCCGCTCAATACTCGCTGGCTTCGTTTGCGACCTCGGGTCTCGAGACGATGTTCGGCGCGCTGCTCGTAGTCGTGGCACTCGAGCGTGCTTTGGCAGGGGCTTACCTGTTGGCGGGAGTTGCCGGCATCGCTGCTGCGATGACGCATCCGGACCACGGGATTCTCTATGCCTCGCTCGGCGCGGCGCTGCTGCTCGGCCGAGACACTCGCAAAGCCATCGTGCCTTACGCGGCGGCGTTCGTTTTCATCTACCTGCCGTACTTCGCCTGGCGCTGGCACTACTACGGCGACTTCTTCCCCAACACTTACTACGCGAAGTCCGCGAATCTCGCCTACTTCGACCAGGGTGCGCGCTACCTCGCGACCATCGTCATCGGCGGCGGCTTCTGGGCGGCCGTTCCGCTCGCCGTGTACGGCGCGTGGGTGGGTCGCGGGTCGCTCTTCGTGCGCTTCTGCTTGATCGGCATCCCGTGCTTCCTGATCTACGTGGCGAAGATCGGTGGCGACTTCATGTACGGACGTTTATTTTGTCCGGTGATCGCGCCGTTGCTCTTGCTCGCGGAGCTCGGCGCACGCTCTTTGCTGACACGCAAAGCGACCACCGCGGCGCTCCTGGGCGTGCTCTTGCTCGGCGCCGTGGCGTTGCCGACCAAGCTCTTGCGGCCCTACGAGAAGCGTTGGTTCGTCGCCGACGAGCGCACCTTCTACCGCCTTGCCTCGTACTCGCCGATCCGCGTGGACTCGCTCTACTTCAACTGGGCGGAGCTTCTGACCAAGTACTGGAAGGCGCATGCGGAGAGGCCTCGCCTTGCCATGCAGTGCGTCGGAATGCTCGGCTTCTACACCGGCTGGCCGCTGATCGACGGCTTCGGTCTGACCGATCGGGTCGTCGGACACACGCTGGTCGCGAGTCGCGGGCGCCCCGGTCACGAGAAGCACGCCTCGCCTGCGTACATCGTGGACCGGGACGTCGATATCTCGGACGTCCCTGTGTACCCGCGTCCGTATCAAGAGCTGACGCGCATCACCTTGGAGCGTACGCCCTTCTTCCTCGCGCACTACGATCCGAGCTTGCTCGGGCCGGTGCGTCACAGGCGCGGCGTCGTCATCACGGACATCGAGCGCAACCTCTTCAGGATGCTGCGCCAGCCCGTGACGCCGGAGCGCGCTGACGATGCCGCCTGCGATGCCTGGTTCGGGCAGGAGTATTTCTTCTCACGCGCTCCCCGCGCGAAGGATCATGCGCTGGTGGAGCAGCGGCTTCTGGACGTCGGCAGGGCGCCCGGCCAGAGCGTCACCGATCCTGCGCTGCTGCTCTTCCGCACCA
>JADGRG010000270.1 GCA_017881145.1 Sandaracinaceae bacterium
CCCCCAACGTGGCATGGGGCGGGCAGAAGAGCTCACTCAAGAGCTGTCGAAAAAAGGCTCATAGCGGCTTTTGTCCTGCCAAAAAATCCTCGAAATACGCGAGTATTCCTGCGGTTTCTTCTGCGGGCGCGCTCGCTCTGCGCCGATTCTTCGACAGCTCTTCACTCGCTGGCTTTGGGATCCATCGGCGAGAGCAGGGACCGGAGCAGCAGACTGCCGCTGCGTCAGTTGCTGCGGCGTCCCGCGACGCCCTTGGTCGCGGAGGTGATCTCCTTGGCCTTCTCGCGGGGTCGCAGCGAGCGGGCTGCGGCACCGGCGCGCCACATCTCGTTGTTGCCGACCTCGGCGAGCTTCTTCTCTAGGAACTTCTTGTAGTCCTTGCCGCCGCAGTCGCGGATGACTTCGCGCGTCTCCACGCCGGACTTCACCGACTTGTAGAGCTTCTTGAAGACCGGCAGGGTCGCCTTGTGGAAGATCGGCCGCCACTTGAGCGCGCCGTGCTGTGCCGTGGCGGAGCAGTTGCGGTACATCCAGTCCATGCCGTTCTCGTCGACCAAGCGAATGAGGCTCTGCGTGAGCTCTTCGACGGTCTCGTTGAAGGCTTCGCTCGGCGAGTGGCCGTTCTTGCGCAGCACGTCGTACTGGGCTTGCATCACGCCGGCCAGACAGCCCATCAGCACGCCGCGCTCGCCGGTGAGATCGCTGTAGACCTCGTGCTTGAAGGTGGTCGGGAAGAGGTAGCCCGAGCCGACGGCGATGCCGAGCGCGACGCAGCGCTCCATGGCGCGGCCGGTGAAATCCTGCTCGACGGCGATGCTGGAGTTGATGCCGGCGCCCGAGAGGAAGTTGCGGCGCACCGACAGACCGCTGCCCTTGGGCGCGACCAGGATCACGTCCACGTTCTTCGGCGGAATCACGCCGGTCTGCTTGCGATACACGATCGAGAAGCCGTGCGAGAAGTAGAGCGCGTCGCCCTTCTTGAGGTTCTTCTTCACGGTCGGCCAGATCAAGCGCTGCGCCGCATCGGTCACCAGCATCTGAATCACGGTGCCGCGCCGAACCGCCTCGTCGATCTCGAAGAGCGTCTTGCCGGGCACCCAGCCATCCTTGACCGCGCGATCCCAGTCCTGCTTGAAAGCCTTGGACTGGCCGATGATCACGTTGATCCCGTTATCCTTCATGTTGAGCGCTTGGGCTGGTCCCTGAACGCCGTAGCCGATCACCGCGACGACTTCCTTCTTCAGCACCTGGCGTGCCTTGGCCAGAGAGAACTCCTTGCGCGTGATGACTTGTTCCTTGGTTCCACCAAAATCGATCGTCGCCATGCTGCTGGTCCTTTGTTGGTTGAGACGTCGGGACGCATAGTCCGCATAAACCACGCGTCCGATCAAGTTGCTGGAGAGCGACAGAGGCTACGTCAGAATTGAATCGCAGATGTAGTTGGGGATGATGCCCGTCGCTTCGATCTGGCGTTCGGCGGTTTCTCGGCGGGTGTTGCCGGAGAGCACGAGCATGGTGGCGATGCCGAACTTGTTGCCCCCGAGCACGTCGGTGTCGAGGGTGTCGCCGACCATCAGCACCTGACTCTTGTCGATCGAGGTGTTGTTGAGCTGCGCCTGTGCATAGGCGTAGGCATACATCAGGGCGTCCGGCTTGCCGAAGCGGATGAAGCGCTTGTGCACGATGCGCTCCATCAGATCGCCGAGGCTGCCCACTGCGATCGCCACGCTCTGCCCGTCGACAGGATAAGTGGGGTCCGCGTTCGCAACCACCACGGGGATGTTCTGGCGCCGCAGCAGGTTGAGGGCTCGGTTCAGATCGGGCTGCCAGTCGAAGCCTTCGTCGTCGAGCAACGCCAGCGCGCTCACGTTGGCATCCACGGCGCACTCGGAGATCGGCACGGCATCGAGGCCCGCGCTTTTGATGTAGTAAGCCGAGGAAGGCTTGCCGAGGTACGCCACCTGTCCGGTGCAGACTTTGGCGCGTAGGAACTCCGCGGCCAGGATGCCGCTGGTCACATGTTTGTCCGGGCCGATCAGCTCGCCGCGCTCCGGATGTGTATAGACCTGCGCCATCACCTCGGGTGAGCGCGAGGCGTCGTTGGTCACCACGAACATGTCCTTGCCGGCGTCCGCGAGGCGCGCGAGCACATCCAGCACCCCGGGCATGACACCCGCAGAGTTCTTCAGCACGCCGTAGGCGTCGAAGAGGATCACGGAGTACTGGCCGACGACATCCGAGAAGCGCTGCGTCATGCCGCGTAACCTACCGAAGAATGGGCCGGCGGAAAGCGAAATAAGGCGCGGCGGGCGCCCAGCGCACGACGTTGGTGCGCTATCTTGCAACCGGCCGTTGCCAGAGAGCCGGTGGAGCCCATGCCCGAGAACAAAGAGCCACTGCAAGCCCTCGCCGAAGAAGCGTGGGAGTCATCCATCCTCGATGTGCTCAGCCGTTACATCCGGATCCCCTGCAAGTCCCCGCTCTTCGATCCGCATTGGCAAGCCAATGGCTACCTGGACCAGGCCGTGGCGCTAGTCGAGAGCTGGTGCCGAGAGCGCGAGATCGCAGGCCTGCAGGTCGAGGTGCAGCGTCTGCCTGGTCGCACGCCGCTGCTCTTCATCGAAGTCCCGGCAACGCAAGGGCAGACCGACACCGTGCTGCTCTACGGCCACCTCGACAAGCAGCCGGAGTTTTCGGGATGGTCTGCCGGCACCGGACCCTTCCAGCCAGCACGCATCGGCGATCGGCTCTACGGCCGCGGCAGCGCGGATGATGGCTACGCAGTCTTCGCCGCTTTGAGCGCAATCGAATCCCTGCAACACCTGCAAATGCCGCATGCACGCTGCGTGGTGGTGATCGAAGCTTGCGAAGAATCCGGCAGCTACGACTTGCCAGCGTACATCGATCATCTCTCCGAGCGCATCGGTGCTCTGAGCTTGGTGGTGTGTCTCGATTCCGGGTGTGGCGACTACGACAGGCTCTGGTGCACGACCTCGCTGCGCGGGCTCTTGATGGGGGATCTATCAGTCGAGGTGCTGAGCGAAGGCGTGCACTCCGGCGATGCCAGCGGGATCGTGGCGTCGAGCTTTCGCATCGCACGAACCCTGCTCTCACGTCTGGAAGACGAACGCAGCGGCCGCATCAAGCTGCCCGCACTGCGCGGCAAGATTCCCAAGGGGCGGCGCAGCGAGGCGCGCGCCACCGCCAAGGTCCTCAAGCGCGGCGTCTACGAGAGCTTCCCCTTCGTTGCGGGTATGCGGCCGATGCACAAAGCTCCGGCCGAGCTTCTCTTGCAGCGCAACTTCGGCCCGACGCTCAGCGTGACGGCAGCTTCGGGTTTGCCGGACCTCGGCTCAGCGGGCAACGTGCTGCGGCCGAGCACCACGCTCAAGCTCTCGATCCGCTTGCCACCGACGTGTGACGCAGAGCGGGCGACCGCGGAAGTGAAGCGCACCCTCGAAAAGGATCCGCCCTACGGGGCGAAGGTGCGCTTCGATTGCGAGAAAGGCTCGCCCGGCTGGGATGCGCCAGCCTTTGCGCCGTGGCTTTCGGCTTCGCTCGAAGCGGCCTCGCGGGCCAGCTTCGGCAAGCCTGCCTGCTGCATGGGCGAAGGCGGCTCGATCCCCTTCATGGCACTCTTGGGCGAGAAGTTCCCCGACGCTCAGTTCCTGATCACCGGCGTGCTGGGCCCGCACTCGAACGCCCATGGGCCGAACGAGTTTTTGCACGTGCCGACCGCCAAGCGCCTCACGGCTTGCGTGGCGCAGGTGTTGGCGGATCACTGCGCGCGCCCGCAAGACAGTGCTGCAAAGCCCAAGGGCTCGCGCCACAGCCGACGTGCGACAAGAGAGCTACGCCGCCATCAGCGGCCGACCTCGCGCAGCGCTGCGCGTGGCGCGTGAGGCGGGCGTGATCACCGCGCCTCAGACCCGAGCCAGCGCCCGCGCCTGCTCGACCCACTGGCCGTGCTGAATGCGAGTGGGGTGGGTCTTGAGCACCGCCGCCATCTTCACGAGCTGCTGGTCGTCCCAGGCGGCGATCGCCGCAAAGCTCGTGACGCCCGCTTCCTTCAACGCGCTTTGGTAGCCCGGGCCGATGCCACGGATGCGCTGGAGGTCGTCGCCCTGCGGGAGTGCCGCCGTGAGCTGCGAGAGCTGGGCGCGCAAGTGTTCGATGCTGATGTTCCGCTCCGCCAACGTGGTACGCAACTCCGCGAGCTGCGTGTCGCGGCGCTTGGCTTGCTCGCGCGCGTGGTGGAGCTCGCGCTGCAAATCGCGCACCTCGCTCTGCGCCAGGGCGAGCGCCTGCGCGCCATCGTCGCGACGCGGCGGAGGCGGTGGAGGCGGCACGCGCCACGAGCCGGTCACGGCAGAAGGCGGAGGCGGCATGCGCCAAGCACCCGTTCCACCGTTCGGAGGCACGGGCGGAAAGCTACCGGTGGCGCGAGCTGCGTCCGGGATGGGAGGCGGCATGCTCGACCGAGGCGCTGCTGACGGCGGTACAGGCGGGAAGCTGCCGGTGACCCGAGCCGCGTTCGGCAGGGGAGGCGGCACGCTCGAGCGCAATCCGGCTGACGGCGGCAGTGGGGGCGGATTTCCGGTGGCGCGAGCCACATCCGGAACGGCGCGCGACGGCAGTGGGGGTGGACGCCATGCAGCTGACGGCGTCGACGGGGGTATGCTGCCGGCTCGCCCAGCGGGGGGAGGCGGCACGGGGTGCACGCTACCCGAGGGCGTCTGTGTCGAGCGCAGAGCCGTGGCGATTTCGCCCACGCTGCTGCTTGCCGGCGTCCCAGCACCCGAAGGTTGCGTCATGCTCACCTCGCCATCGTTGCGTAGGGGACCATTTCTATCACAGCTGATGAGGTCGATCATGCGCCAAGCGCTTCCGCTAGCAC
>JADGRG010000271.1 GCA_017881145.1 Sandaracinaceae bacterium
CGCGCAACGCTGCGCCGCTGGGCCATCGAAGAAGCGCCGCTCGCCGAAGCGCCGGTCCTGCCACCACCGGTACCCGCTGCCGCCGTCCACTCCAACGTGGACGAATTCTTCGACAGGCGTAGCAACACCAGGACTGACTCCGGCGTGCCCACCGTGGTGCACGATGGCCAGAGCCACACCCTGCACTGATGGCGGCTGCTTCACCGAGGCGTCAGGGATCAGCGTCGAGCGCGGTGTATGGTTCGGCTGCGATGAACCAGCGCGACGCGCTCAGCCTGCCCACGGCGTTCAAGTCCGCTGTCCTCTGGCTTGCGCTCGGCCTTTGCGCTCTCAGCTGCTCGCGCACCGGCCTCGACGTCACGCCAAGCGCAGACACGACTTGCGCGGCAGCCTGCGACGACGGGAACTACTGCAACGGGCAGGAGAGCTGCGATCCGAAGACCAGGAGCTGCGTGGCTGGCACACCCGTCTCCTGTGACGACAAGAACGAGTGCACAGCCGATCGCTGCGACACTGCGCAGCAGCGCTGCGTACATGAGTCATCCCCGCGCGACGAGGATCACGACGGTTGGGATGCTTGCGCGGGCGACTGCAACGATCACGACGCGACGATCCATCCCGGTGCGACCGAAATCTGCGACAACCTCGACCAGAACTGCAACGGCCAGATCGACGAAGGCGTGCTCTCGGAGTGCGGCGATTGCAGGCCTGGCTGCCACCTACTCTACTTGCCCGGCACGACGCCCTGGACTCTGACCTCGATGAATTCGTCGGCGGTGCAGACCGACGGCACGGACGTCACGCTGAGCAGCCAGACGCACGAGCGCTACGACGCCTGGATTGCCAACGATTGGGACAGCAAGGTCACGCGGCTCTCGACGCGCGACGGCACGCAGGTCGCACGCTACGACACCGCACTGCTCGATGGCACCAATCACGCGGAGCCGATGGAGAACCTCTGCGACCGCGACAAGGTCAACCCGAAGCCCGGTGGCAACTGCCCCTCGCGCACCGCGGTGGATCTGCAGGGCGCAGTCTATGTCGCCAATCGCGCGTTCGAGCGCCAGGGCACCGTCAGCAAGATCGCAGGCTTCGAGGAAGACTGCATCGACCGCAACGGCGACGCGGAGATTCAGACTTCAAGCGACCTGAACGGTAACGGGCGCATCGACCTGGCACCGACGGGCGCCTCCCGCGAATACTACGGGCAAGACGACGAATGTCTGCTCTGGACCGTGGATGTCGGGTCGGTCGGCGGAGTGCCGCGGGCGCTGGCCATTGCAGCTGACGGCGGCGTGTGGGTCGGGCTCTACGGCGACCAGAAAGTGGTGAAGCTCGACCCTGCGACGGGCAAGGCGCTCGCCACCTACGCTGTGCCGGGCTTTCATCCCTACGGTGCGGCGATGGACAGCCACGGCCACTTGTGGCTGACGGAAGCGCTGACAGGAAGCGTTCTCGCCATCGACACCAAGACCGGCAACGTGGGCAATGCTCTGGCCGCGCCCTCGCCCGAGAAGGGTTGCCCGAGCTCGTACGGGATCACCGTCGACGCCAAGGACCGGGTGTGGATCGCGGGTTTCACTTGTCAGTATGCGTTTCGCTACGACCCAAGCTCGCGCACGTGGTTGAGCATCAAGCTGGACGGCGCGGGCGTGATGCGCGGGATCGCTGCGGACGACCAGGGCCACATCTACGTCGCGGGCTCGTATGAGTGGGTCACGGTCAACACCAGCTCGCGCTTCGGCTTCGTCGACGCCAGCTCACCCATCGCGCGCTTGACGATGTTCGACGCAGAAGACGGCCACCACGTGCGTGTGTTCGGCACCAAAGACGCACCCTTGCCTGGTGGCGGAAGCATCGGCGTTGGCCTTGACGCCGACGGGCGCGCCTGGCTGGTAAACCGCGACACCGATTCAGCGACCCGCGTCGACCTCACGACCGGTGAGGCCGCACAATTCGGCGTCGGCTCTCAGCCCTACACCTACTCCGACTTCACCGGCTATAGCCTACGGCGCATCGTTGCGGCTTCGGGCTATGTCCGCGGTGTGCTGGACGGCTGCCCGATGGGGCCCTCGGGATGGGAGCGGGTTCGGGTCGATGCACAGATCCCAAGCGGCGCGCAGATCCAGCTCCGAGTGCGCAGCGCCGACACGACGGCGGGCTTGGCACACGCCAGCTGGTTCGGCCCTTGGACGAGCTCGCCCGTCGATCTCACGAGCGCGCCTGGCCCGGTGCCAGAGCAACGCTACCTCGAGGTCGAGGCGCGCCTCGTGTCACCCGACCGGCAAAGCTCACCCGTGCTGACGCAGATCGTCGTGCAGGTGCACTGCCCGATCTAACGCCAAACGCTCATCACTGGGCTTTTTCGGGATGAATCGGGAATTTGGGCGTGCCGGCGCGCGCGCGCAGCTTGGACTGCTTGCGGCCAACGGTGGAGCGCTTCCTGCGGCGACGTGCCTCAGTCTTCTTGGTATCCGATGCCATGACTCTCTCCTTCTCTCGCGGGCGGAGGTGTAACGGACCTTGTGGCACGGGTCAAATGCCAACCCCGAGCCGGCCCCTCATAGGCAAGCGTAGAGCGCCTCGATGAGGCGCCGCGGTCGGTCACCGACCAGGATGTTCATGCCAGCGCGGTTCATGACGTAGCCGAAGCCGACACCCGCCTCCGGGTCTGCGAACGCGAGGGAACCGCCGAGCCCGGGGTGCCCGAACGCCGAGGGGTTGGGGCTGAACCAGCCTCCGCCTGTGGGCTGCGAGAGCATGAAGCCCAGGCCAAAGCGCGTGGTCAGACGCAGAACCTCGTCGGGACCGTAGGCTTGCTCTTCGTGGCAGCGCGCAACCCCAGCCCTGCTCAGCAAGCCCGCCGAGCCCGACGCATGAGCGCCGACCAGCGCTGCGTAGATACGTGCCAGGCCCGCTGCCGTGGCGTGCCCGTTGGAGGCGGGAACCTCAGCTGCTCGGAATGCGCGCGTGTTCACGGCACCGGGCACCGGCAACGGGTTGATGAAAGCCAGCGCTGTGACCGAGCTGGGCTCCTGCTGGAAGATGCGCATCAGGTCCACCTCTCCGGGTGGCGGGGCCTCACCGAGCGGTCGGGTCAGCTTGGCGACGCGCGGGTCGTGCTGCGCAGCCAGGCCGATGTGCACGTCTGCGCCAAGCGGGCCTGCGATCTCTTCGCGCAAGTAGGTGCCGAGCGTGCGACCAGTGACCCGCAGCACCAGCTCCGCCAAGAGGAACCCAAAGGTCTGCGCGTGGTAGCCGTGCTTCGTACCGGGAGGCCAGAACGGCGTCTCCGCGGCCAGCGCGCTCGCCATGGTCGCTTGGTGGTAGAGCGCATCGTGCGGCAGCGGTGCGCGCAACGCCGGCAGCCC
>JADGRG010000272.1 GCA_017881145.1 Sandaracinaceae bacterium
ATTTCTGGACAGCTCTTCACGCCTTGCGGAAGAAGCGTCGATCCATCCACTCGGTGAGCGGTGCTGCGACGTAGATCGACGAATAGGTGCCGACCAGGAAGCCGACCATCAAAGCGAAGACGATGTCGCGGATCAGCGGAGTGCCCCAGAAAAAGAAGCCCAAGATCGAGATCATCGCGACGCCCGAGGTGATCACGGTCCGGCCGAGCGTCTGCGAGGTGCTGACGTTGATGATGTGAGCCAAGGGCGCATCGCGCATCCGGCCCATGTTCTCGCGAATTCGGTCGTAGACCACGATGGTGTCGTTGATGGAGAAGCCGATCACCGTCAACACGGCCGCGATCGTGCCCAGAGTCACTTCCTTCTGGAGCACGACGTAAACGCCGAGGGTGATCAGCGCATCATGCGCCAACGCGACCACGCCGCCCGGCGCGAAGCGCAGGTCGAAGCGGAACGCCACGTAGACCATGATGAACGCGATGGCGTAGATGATCGACTTGATGGCTGCGTCGCGCAGCTGTGCGCCGGCCTTCGGACCGACCCACTCCACCCGTCGCGGGCCGTCTGGCGCGCGATCCGCGAACTTCTCTTGGAGGCCCTGCACCAGCTTGTCACCGATGCCCACGAGCTGCGCCTCGTAGCGGAAGTCCTGCGGATTGCCGAACGCCGATACCGTCCGCACCTTGAGGCCAGCACCCGCCAAGACGCCCTTGATCTGGTCGGCATCGGAGGCGCCAGTGAGTCGGATCGAGAGCTTGTCACCACCCGGCGACGCGGTGAGCTCGAGCAGCTTGCTCTCGCCGAGCCCCTGGTCGAGCTTCTCTTTGGCCTGCTTGATGACTTGCGGCGGCAGCGACGAAATCTGCTCGAGCCGCAGGATGTAGCGGTTCTTGACCTCGGGCGTGGAAATCACGTCTGGCTGGCCGAAGCCAAGGTCGATCACCGCTTTGCGCAGCTCCGAGGACGAGACGTCGCCCTTAAACTCGATCTCGACCTCGGTGCCGCCCTTGAAGTCGATGCCGAACCGCGGTCCGGGCACAAAGAGCGAGATGAGGCTCAAGAAGCACAAGCCCAGCGACGTGAAGATGAAACGCCACCGATACTTGAAGAAGTCGTAGGTAACCCCAGGTGTGAAGAACTCCATCGAATCACCCAACCCTGAGCCGCTGGACACGCAACCCTCGGACTAACCAGTCGAAGGCAACGCGCGAGCAAAAAATGCCTGTGAAGAGCGAAGTGCAGATACCGAGGATGAGTGTGACGGCGAAGCCCTTGATAGGCCCGGTGCCGTACTGGAAGAGCACCACGCCAGCAACGAGCGTTGTGATCTGAGAGTCGAAGACCGACGAGAACGCGCGCGCGAAGCCTTGCTCCACCGCGACGCGGGCAGACTTGCCTGCGCGCAACTCCTCGCGGATGCGCTCATTGACGAGCACGTTGGCATCGACCGCCATGCCCATGTTTAGCGCGATGGCGACCAGGCCCGGCAGAGTCAGCGTCGCCTCGAAGAAGGCTTGCGCCGCCAAGAGGAACAAGAGGTGCAACATCACCATGACGTCGGCGATGACACCGCCGACTTCGTAGTAGAATGCCATGAAGAGCAGCACGATGATGATGCTGACCAGAGCACCGCGCACACCCTGCGCCACGCCGTCGGCGCCGAGCGAGGGGCCTATCATCTGCTCGTTCGAGGGACGAATCGGCACAGGCAGCGCACCGGCCTTGAGCACCAGCACCAAGTCCTTGGCCTCGTTCAACACTTCGTTGTACGGCCGGAAGCCGCCCAGCGTGACCTGGCAGTGACCGCCACCGATCTCCGTTTGGATGACCGGCGCGGAAGCCACCACGTCATCGAGCACGATGGCCATGCGGCGCTTCACGTTGCGACCGGTCAGCTCCTTGAAGGAGTCGGCGCCTTCGCTGTTGAAGTTGATGGCAACGTACGGCTTGCCACCCGCCTGCGGGTCGTTCGCCACGAACGCGTCCTCGATGGCCTGGCCGGTAACTTCAGCGCGACCGAAGAGGTAGTAGGTCCGCCACGCAAGCTCGCCCTGCTTGGCGCCGCCTTCCTCCGACATGCGCTCGAGCTCGCCCACCAAGAGCTTGTGGTCCTCCGGAATCTTTCCGGATTTCTTCAGCGTCTCGACGTAGTCGGTGAGCTGCTTGCGCGATTCCTTGCCGCGCGCGACCAGATAGCTCGACGACGTCTGCGACTTACTGGTTCCGGCCGACACGATTTCGGTGTGGCGAGTGATGCCTGCTGGCAGCTCGCTCAGCTCGGAGACGAAGCTCGCGTCGTCGTCGACGATCTCGAACTCCAAGCGGGCAGTCTTGCTGATGATCTCGCGGATGCGATCGAAGGTCGCCTGGTCGGCGCCTGGCACCTCCACGATGATATCGGTGTTCTGGGCGGTGACGGCTGCCTCGCGTAAACCCAGACCGTCGACGCGGTTCTGGATGGTCTCGCGGGCTTGCTGCACCGCCGTATCCTGGATCTGCTCCAGGAATTCGGAGCGCACTTCCAGGATCACGTCGCTACCGGCGCGCGAGACTTCGCGCAGATCGTTGTAGCGAGTCACCAGGTCGTGATCGAGCTTGCCGGCGTCCTTCTCGTCCTTGAAGGCGACGTGGATGCGACGGTCACCTTCGTTCGTGACAGTCAGGCGCTCGCGAACCTTGCCCAGCTCCTCGCGGCTCGGAGACTCACCCTTCTTCAGCAAGCCGACACGTTGACCCAGCTCGCGCAAGAGCTCATCGGCGCGCAGCTCGCGACGATCCCGCACCGCAGCGTCGACCTCGACGTCGTAGGACAAACGTAAGCCGCCACGAATGTCGAGGCCTGGGCTGATCCGACCCGAGACGAATTTGCGCACGGCCGCAGGCGCCGGAATCCAGGTATTGAGGCTCGGCCAGAGAATGATCCATGCACTGGCCGTGACGACCAGGATGAGCAGCAAGCGGAAGTACCAACCCTTTTCCATGACTACGCTTTCGTCCGTCTTGGCCCGTAGGCGCAGCCGGCTACGCCTTTTCCTTCGCGTCGTTCGCGATCTTGGTCGCGATGTTCGTACGCAGGACGTTGATCTTCACTTTGTCGGCAATCAGCAGCGTCGCCTCGGTGTCGTTGAGGTCCGTGATCTCGCCGCGAATGCCACCCGAGGTGCGCACGCTGTCGCCCTTCTTGAGCGCCTTGAGCATGTTGTCGACCTCACGCTGACGCTTCTGCTGCGGACGAATCAGCAGGAAGTAGAAGACGCCGAACATCAGCGCCAACATGCCGATTTGGAATTCCATGCCTCCGAATCCTCCTCCAGCTCCACTCGCTGGGCCGTGCGCTGCAGATGCGGGCTGCGCTGTGCCGCTACCCGTTGGTTCGGGCTGCATCAGGAACTCTGTCAGCAGGACTGGCAATGGATCCCTCGAGTGCTGCGATGGCTACAAGAAGAGCCCGCAAATAGCGGTCCGGGGCTCCGCGTAAAAGCTCGCGTTTTCCCCTGAAAAGTCGCGCGGGTTCTACTCCATGCCCCCACAGGCGTCAACTGTGAGCCTGCCTATCGTTGGCCGCGCGGACCGGCCTGTGTGGCTGTGGGTCGCGAGCACTTGCCACGATGCGAAGACGCTTTGGCCCACGCTTTCGGCATGGTCGGACGCGACGCATCCTGTGCTATGAAGGGCCATCATGGTCGAGAAACTAGAAAAGATCTGGATGAACGGCGCGATGGTTCCCTGGGATCAGGCCCAGGTTCACGTCCTGACCCACACGCTGCACTACGGTCTGGGCGTCTTCGAGGGCATCCGCTGCTACCGTCGCAGTGACGGCACGAGCGCCGTGTTTCGGCTGCGAGAGCACGTCGACCGGCTCTTCGAGTCTGCGCACATCAGCGACATGGCCATGAAGTGGAGCCGCGACGAAGTATTCGCCGCCTGCCTCGACATCGTGCGCATCAATCGCCTCGACGAGTGTTACATCCGGCCGCTGGCATTCGTAGGCGAAGGCGCGATGGGGCTCTACGGACGCGACAACCCCGTGCACCTCACCATCATCGCCTGGCGTTGGGGCGCCTACTTGGGCGAGGAGGGCCTCGAAAAGGGCATCCGCGCCAAGGTCAGCTCCTACAGCCGTTCCGGCGTCAACAGCGCCATGACCAAGGCCAAGGTGGTCGGCAACTACGTGAACTCGATCCTGGCCAAACGCGAGGTCGTGGCGGCTGGCTACCAGGAAGCCATCATGCTGGACGCGCAAGGCTACGTAGCAGAGGCATCCGGCGAGAACATCTTCGTCGTCAAGCACGGCAAGGTGATCACCCCGCCGGTGGGCGGCTCGATCCTGGGTGGCATCACCCGCAACACAGTGTTGCAGCTCTGCGACGAGCTGGGGATTCCGTTCGAGGAGCGCGTGATCTCGCGCGACGAGCTCTACATCGCTGACGAAGTCTTCTTCACGGGCACCGCCGCCGAGGTGACTCCGGTGCGCGAAGTGGACGAGCGGAAGATCGGCGCAGGCGCGCGCGGTCCTTTCACCAAGCGGCTACAAGACCGCTTCTTCCAGGTCGTGCGTGGTCCGGAGACGCTGCACCCCGAGTGGCTCGCTTTCGTTAGCTGATCGCGGCGCGGATCGGGCTCGATCCGCGGCTTTCGTCCTCGCACCCTCGGTCACGCTACAGAAGTAGCGCTCCCTCGGGTGCTGCGGGCGCGCTCGCGGCTCGAACCCGCTGCGCGCCGCTCGGATGGCCCGTCACTCCGGTTGGAGCGAGTGAGTAGCGCTCCCTTGGTTGCTGCGGGCGCGCTCGCGGCTGCATCCCAAATCGGGACGCTCGCGTTGGTGCGTGGCCGGAAGCCCGGGATCGAAGACCGGCAACGCTTGCCAGTCAGCTACGGGTTCTTGCCCTGCTCGAACTTCGCCAGCGCCTCTTTTGAGTAGAGGATGCGTTGGCAGCGTGGGCACTGCGCGAATTCCTCAGCGCGTGAGACGGCGATCACTTGCTGCGGGGTCAGCACCACGAAGCAGCCGCTGCACGAGCCATCATGGATGGCGGCAACACCCATGCCCTGGCGCTTGCTGCGAATCATGTCGTAGCGGCGCAGCACGTCGCCGGGCACCAGCCCTACCAGCTCGGCGCGCCCCTTCAGGACTTCCTCGCGCACCCGGGTCAGCTCCGCCAGACGCACGTCGGCTTTCTGCTTTTCCTGGTCCACGAAGTTCGAGAATTCGCCGAACTCCTTTTCGTGCTTCTCGACCGAGGAGCGCCGCTTGCCGATCGCTTCCTTCAGCGTCTCGCGTTCGGCCTCGCGCTCCTTGGTCAGGCGGCGAATCGTCTCGAGCTCACGCTCGACCGCGTCGGCCTCGCGCATGTTGCGCGCCCGTGCACCCTTCGCCTTGGAGCGCGCCAAGGCCTGACCCTGGCTGTTGAGCTCCTCGTCCGCAGCGGAGAGCAGGCGGTCGGCATCGGCCAGCTCGTGCTTCTCTGCCGCCAGAAGCTCTCCCAGCTTCTTCACGTCACCCTGCAACCCTTCGATGCGGGCGGGTATATCCCGAAGCTCCGTATCGCTCCTCAGAGCTTCTGCGTCGATATCAGCGATCTTGGCGAGAGCTACGAGCTGTTCGATCACCGAGGGAGCCTCCTGCCTACGCCGAGAGCCGAAGGCTGCTCGGCGGGTATGTGACTGGCGCGCGCTTGCCTACCCCCGAATGCGAGGCGGCGCAATAGCAACCTAAGGAAAAGCCGCCACAGCCTCTCCGAGATGAGGACTCCCGGAGTGGCTGTTGGTGGGCCCACCAGGGCTCGAACCTGGAACGACCCCGTTATGAGCGGGGGACTCTAACCATTGAGCTATAGGCCCAAACCGTATCGCCTCGTCCGCGTTCCGCTTCGCGATCCGCCTTCGGGGCCTGCGGGCCGTGCTCACGTACCCATCGCGTACGCTGCGCGCGGTCCTCGGACCCGAATGCGCATCGCTCGCGTCTCGCGAACGATCCGACACGGTTTCACATCTTGTTCAGTTCACGAAGCCGTGAAGTTGTTTACAAATTTCATCAGGAAGTTGAGTTGCGCGCGGTCCTCGGACCCCCACCGGGTCGTGCAAGCACGACCCGATCACATAGTCGCATCGCTCGCGTCTCCTGGCCCATCCGACGCTGTTTTCGAATTTCATCGCGACGTTTGTGATCATCGTCGCCCCCTCGCGAACGAGGCGAGACGGTTTCACATTCTCTTCATTCCACGAAGCTGCGCAGCTGCTTGGAGCGGCTGGGG
>JADGRG010000028.1 GCA_017881145.1 Sandaracinaceae bacterium
ATCGGGCGGTCAGCGCGTCTAGCCGCTGGGCGTTGACGTTGACGAGGGACTCGAACTCGTCCAGCGGGATCATCACGACCGCCGGTCGGTCGTGGCGCATCACCACCAGCTTCAAGCCGCGTTCGACGCGGTGGACCAGACCCGCGAAATCGTTCTTCGCCGCGGTACTGGAGACCTGCGTCAGACTCATCCACGCCGGCGTGGGCACGGCATCCTTGGGCACCTCCACAATGAACAGCTTGGGCCGTCCGAGGGTGGAACCCTTGAATGCGCGACCGATGGCACTCTTGCGGCGCTTGCTCGCCATGCGACACTCCGGTGCGTCCGAATGACTATAATAGCTAAACTGGCTATTTTTAGCTAGTCCCGTTGCGCACGAAAACCGGAGGGGCCGGCGGCCGGCGTTGGCAGCGGCGGAGGCTGACGAACGCTGGCCCCTCAACGACCGCGGCGGTGCGTCTGCGCGACGCGCGGCTATACGTCCTTCGAAGCGAGTGCGGCGGATCGAGCGCCGAGTACTCTCCCCGGCAGCACCCCCTCACTATCGTGGAGAAACTCTGACATCGTTGTTGTCGTACTTCGACGAACACTCCGGTCTCTCGACCTACGACACCGCCGCAGCCCGGGCGCGTCGTGGCGCGGTCCACCAACGACGAACTCGCTGAACCTCCATGGCGCATACCGCATTCCTCGTGCTCGGCGCGCTGCTCCTCGGCGCGCTCCTGTTGCTGCTGCCGCGGTTCTTCTCGCAGACGAAGGGCACGTTGCAGATCGTTCGTGGCCTGCGTGCCCTACGAAACGCACGACACGAGGACATGACACTCATCGCCGCATATCACCGCCGGTTCCCGACGAGCCCGGGCACTGAGCCGCTCGATGACCGCACTTGGCGGGACCTGGACTTTGACGAGGTGTTTCTTTCGCTCGATCACGCCGCGAGCGAACCGGGAAGGCAGTATCTGTACCACTGCGTTCGCAGCCCTCACTTTTCAATCGAACCGCTGGCAAGGCTGGACCGTGCAGCACGCAGCTTTGACGCCGACGATTCGACCGCGAATCGCGCCCGGGCCGCGCTCAGCGAGCTTAGCGATCCTCGCGCGGGCTATCTGGAGGGCCTGCTATTCGGCGACCTCCCCCGCCGTCCGCGTTTCTGGTGGTTCTTTCCGCTCCTCACCGCTGCTTCGGTGGCCTGTCTCGCTCTGATCGCCGCATGGCCGCAGATCGTCCTCCTGTGGCTCGGCATCTGCGTCGTCAACGTCGGCGTACAGGTGCTCTACAAGCCACGCGTGAAGCGCTTCATCCCGGCGCTCCACGAACTTCCCGCGTTTCTTCGCGTTAGCCGTTCGCTCGGAGAGATGCCACTTACCGAGTGCGCCAGCGAAACCCGCGTACTCCGCGAGGGGGTGAAGCGGTTCGGTGCCCTGCGTCTGGCGACCTCGTGGATCATGTTCGAGCCCGAGCAGGCAAGCGAAATCGCGTCGACTATCTACGAGTACCTTAATCTCCTCTTCCTGCTCGACGTTAACGCCTTCGTGTTCGCTACGGAGGCACTCCACGAATCACGCGACGTGGCGCGCGGAATGTTCGAGGCTCTCGCCTACGTCGACGCCGCGCAGGCCGTTGCCACGTGGCGGCGCACACTTCCTCAGTGGGCCACGCCCGAGTTCACTCCGGCGCGGAAGGCGCTGCACGCGGAGGCACTCACGCACCCGCTGCTTTCCGACGCCGTGGCAAACTCCCTGGACGTCGACCGAGCAAGCGTGCTGATCACGGGCTCGAACATGTCGGGCAAGACGACGTTCGTGCACACATTGGGCGTGAACGCTGTGCTGGCGCAGACGCTCCACACGACGTGCGCCAGCGTGTGGCGCGGACCGATGCTGCGGGTGCGCACGTCGATTCAACGCGCGGACAGTCTCACGGAAGGCAAGAGTTTCTACTTGTCTGAGGTCGAGTCGGTTCTAGAACTGATTCGCGCGAAGGAGAGTGGGCAGCAGCATCTCTTTCTTCTCGATGAGCTCTTTCGCGGCACGAACACCACGGAACGGGTGGCAGCGGCCTGCGCGGTTCTGGCCTTTCTGAACACGGGCCTGGATCTGGCAGTAGTGGCTACGCACGATCTCGAATTGCTCGAGTTGCTCAACGGCACTTACGACATGCACCATTTCCGCGAACAGGTCGCTGACGATGGCCTTACCTTCGATTATCTGATTCGACCCGGCGCATCGTCCACACGGAATGCGATAGCCTTGCTCAAGGTGATGAAGTACCCCGAATCGTTGGTGGCGGATGCGCTGGCCACCGTGGAGCGGCAGCACGCGCGTGATCAACGCGGCGAAGCTCTCTGACGGGGACGCTGGGCGTACGGACCGTTGCCGAGTGCGAAGCGCCGCGGCAGCTTCCATGAATCTCCTGCATCGGCCCAAGGCCGCCGCCTCAGGCAAACAATGTCTGCCGACGCAATCTCTGATTGTACGAGCCATAATCGCTTCTCCCACAATCACTTGCGGAGGAATTTGACTTTGCGATTTCAAAATGATATCATATTGCCATCACCAACCCGAGTGATCACACCATGACTGCGTATCGCGAGAAACAGTATCCAGTTGGCAACGGCCTCTTCACCCTGCTCGGCCTGATCGTCGTCGCCGGCCTCGCACTTGCCACCATCACGCAAGCGGCGCCTCAGGGACGAACCGGCCTGGTCGTCCTGAGCGTCATCGTCCTTGCCGTCTCGCTCTTCCTCATGGGCGGGCTCTTCATCGTGAATCCCAACGATGCCAAGGTGCTCGTCCTCTTCGGCAAGTACGTCGGCTC
>JADGRG010000273.1 GCA_017881145.1 Sandaracinaceae bacterium
CGTGCGCGAGCGAGCGGTGGCGAGCTTTGCGTCTGGTCGAGGGGGGAAAAGATCGCACGTGTTGGGCGACCAGGAAGGCGTAGCAGGCGAGCACGACGCTGACATGGTGATGCCAGCCGACGAAGGAGCGCCCCTCGTAGTGGTCCAGGCCAAGCTCGCCTTTGAGGTCTTCGTACGAGCGCTCAATGCGCCAGCGACTCTTCACGGTCCCAACCAGTTGTTTGCACGAGATACTCGCAGGCAGCGTCGAAAGGACGAACTTGGTTGGCGCCGATTCGCCCTTGGGCCATTCGACCAAGAGCCACTCCGGGTCGCGCGGGTGGTGAGCACGTCGAGCGCAGAGCGTTCGCCATCAGCACAGAAGAACGCGCGCATCGAGATGGCGCCGTGCTCTGTATGCACGACGACCACGCGCCCGACGCGATCACCGGCACCGCGGTACCACTGCGCCTGCAACGTCTTGTAGTAGACGGTGGTGGGTCGACCGTAGAGCGTGATCTCGGCGCTGTGCCACGGATAGCGCTTGCTGTCGTAGATCTTCTCCGGCTTGGGCAAGAGCGTGCCGCGCTTGCGACGCCGGCCGGTGGCTTTTCGCTCGGCTTCGGTCGGCGCCGCGGTGAGCACGGCGTCTGGACGAACCGCGCCGACAACGGTCACGCGTGTATCGAGCGCGCGCGTGAGGGTGTCGTTGCAATAGGCGCTGTCGGCGACGACGTCGATGTCACGCGGCGCAGCCCACTGCGCGACCAAGTCCACCATCTCTCGTCCCAACTCCGTCTTCTTGCGGTAGCGATGGCCCCTGCGCGCGCACTCGCTCTTATTTCGATACAGCCGAAGTCGTACGGGAAGTGCCCATTTCCGTGGTGAAAACGGTACGTGCACGACCACCGCGACGACGACCCACACACGCGAGCGCGTCGCGCTCGAAGTCGACACGTCGCTACAGAGCGAAGGCCTGCTGTCACCGACCTCGGCAACTTGCGCAAGCTCGCCGGGCTGTGACGGCGCGCGCAGGATTTCTCCATCGCGCGCTCACTGACAGCTCGCGCGGCGCGGCATGCCAATGCGCTCGAGGCGCTCGGGTGTCATCGAACGACTTTGGATACGCCCAAGCCGAGACGACGCGCCCTAACACGCGGACAAGTTGACGCTTTCGTCGCCCGCAGCGCGCGCATGGTTGCCCGCGCTGTCATCTTCGGACCAGAACGCTGCCCGTGCCGGCGCGAAGGGCGCAGGACGCAGAAAAAACTACGGCTTTCCCCTGTGGCACGCCCCGTGCAAAGCGACTGCGCTCTGCACGGAGGTCTCCACTTGCTACAGCACACGGTCTTGGAAGCAACCATGGCTTGGCTACTGCTCGGCGCGCTTGTCGCCGCGGTAATCATCGGGGCCAAACGCCCCAGCCACATATCCCTGTCGCTGCGGGCTGCCAACAGTTGGGCGCTCGATCACCTGTGCCGATCGATCGGCACCACGCTGCACGAGTCGCCGGACCTGCGTGAGCTGGAGATTGTGCTCACGGACATCGCGGTGCTCGAGACCTCCAGCATCGCGTCGCTGAAATACGCGCTCGCTCGGCTGCACGAGGCGCGGGTGCAGGTCTCGATCAAAGGTTGCAGTGCGGGGCTGGCTCACTGGTTGCTCGCGCACCGCATCGCGCCACACCACATCGGTGAGCTTCGGTCGCACGCCGACGTCGCACCACCAGCGATCAGTTGATGCCGACGTCGGGTGTGCTCACTCGGCCGGTTGCAACGTGGCGTTGTACCGTGCGCGGGCTGATGCGCAGGCGCGCCGCCGTCTTGACCTTGTCGCCGCCTTCTTGCTCGAGCACGGTCTCGATGATGCGTTGAACGTGGGCTTCGAGGCCGTCGTCGAGCTCGAGCAGCAGCGAGCTGCGGTGCTTTGCGGCACGTGGAGCGCTTTCGCTGGCCGCCCGCACGCGCAGGCTCTCGGGAAGGTCCCCAACGCGCACTTGTCGGCCGCCGCGCAATAGACACAGCGTCTCCACAACGTTGCGCAGCTCCCGGGCGTTGCCCGGCCAGTCGTAACGCATGAGCAACGACTTGGCGTTGCGGGTGAAGCGCGGCGCGCGCACCGCGTGGCGCGCCGAGAGCTGAGCCACGAACTGATTGAGCAAGGGCCCGATGTCGGCGCGGCGGCCGCGCAGCGCAGGCACGTTCAAGGTGATGCCCTGGATGCGATAGTAGAGGTCGGCACGAAAGCGGCCCGCGCGCACCTCTTGCTCGAGTGGACGCAGAGTCGCGAATATCAAGCGCACGTCGGCTTGGATCTTGGTCGCACCGCCCACGCGCATGAAGCGGCGGTTCTCGAGAAACCTGAGCAGCTTGGCCTGCATGAGCATCGGCATCTCGCCGATTTCGTCGAGGAAGAGCGTGCCGCCCTCGGCGGCCTCAACCTTGCCCTTGGTGCGCTCGTTCGCGCCCGTGAACGCGCCGCGCTCGTGGCCGAAGAGCTCGCTCTCGAAGAGCGCGTCGGGGATCGCAGCGCAGTTGATGGGGATGAAGGGCCCGCGACGGCGTTCCGACAGCTCGTGGCCCCTGCGCGCCAGCACTTCCTTGCCGCAGCCGCTTTCGCCGATGAGCGTGAGCGTGACGTCTTTGCCTGCCACCGCCCTCAGCACTTGGTCGAGCTTCTTCATGGCGGAAGAGCACATTACAGGCTCGAAAACCACGTCACGCTGTCGTTTTCGCTCGGTCATGGCCCAAACTATGCGCTGCAGCGTCATAACCCACAAGGCGAGTGCGGGACGTGGGTCGCCGCGGGGCGAATACGGCTCGGCATGCTTTCTGCTTTGGGCCGGCGCCATGAGCGAAGTGCTTCCAGCCAATCAAGCCCTGCGCGCCTGGGTTCAGGCCGTCGCAGACCACACCCAACCGAAGCGCATCCACTACTGCACCGGCAGCGAGGCTGAACGCGCAGCCATCGAGCGCGAGCTCGTCGCCGCGGGCACGCTCTTGGCGCTCGACCCGAAGGTGCACCCGGGCTCGTTCCTGGCGCGCTCCGATCCGAGCGACGTGGCCCGCACCGAGCACCTCACCTTCATCTCGACCGAGCACGCAGTAGACGCCGGCCCGAACAACAACTGGATGAGCGAAGCCGACGCCAACAAGCGCGTGTGGCCGCTGTTCGCAGGCGCCATGAAGGGCCGCACCCTGTACGTGGTGCCCTACGTGATGGGCCCGGCGGGCTCGGGCTTCAGCCGCGTCGGCGTGGAGATCACCGACAGCCCGTATGTGGTGTTGAACATGCGCATCATGACGCGCATGGGCAAAGTAGCGCTCGATCAGCTCGGCAACTCGGACACTTTCGTGCGCGGGCTGCACAGCCTGGGCGATCTCTCGCCCGACCGGCGGTTCATCGTGCACTTTCCCCAGCGCCGCGAGATCTGGAGCATCGGCTCGGGCTACGGCGGCAACGCGCTGCTCAGCAAGAAGTGCCACGCACTGCGCATCGCCAGCGTGCAAGCCCGCGAGGAAGGCTGGCTCGCCGAACACATGCTGATCCTCGGACTCACCAGCGCCGAAGGTCGCACGCACTACGTTGCAGCGGCGTTCCCGAGCGCCTGCGGCAAGACCAACCTGGCCATGCTCGTGCCTTCGTTGCCGGGCTGGAAGGTGGACACGGTGGGCGACGACATCTGCTGGATGCAGCCGGGCGCCGATGGGCGGCTGTGGGCCGTGAACCCCGAGTACGGCATGTTCGGCGTGGCTCCCGGCACGAGCCTCAAGACCAATCCCAATGCCATGCACTCGCTCTCGCACGACGTGATCTTCACCAATGTGGCGCTGCGCGAAGGCCAGCGCGCCTGGTGGGAAGGCATGTCGAAGCTCGACGACCACGAAGTGTTGCAGGACTGGCGCGGCGCTGCATGGCGCCCGGGATCGACGACCACCGCAGCGCACCCGAACTCGCGCTTCACGGTTGCGCTGCGGCAATGCCCCAGCACGACCGATACCTACGAGCTGTCTACGGGCGTTCCCATTTCGGCGATCATCTTCGGTGGGCGTCGCTCGAAGCTCGCACCACTGGTCTACGAAGCACGCAGCTGGCGACACGGCGTGTACGTGGGCGCGACGATGGTCAGCGAAACCACGGCCGCAGCGACCGGAGCCGTGGGCGTGCCACGCAACGATCCGATGGCGATGCTGCCCTTCTGCGGTTACAACATGGGCGACTACTTCGGTCACTGGCTCAACCTCGAGAAGAAACTGACGCGTGCACCCAAGATCTTCCACGTGAACTGGTTCCGCACAGGCGATGACGGTCGTTTCCTGTGGCCAGGCTTCGGCGACAACGTGCGCGTGCTCAAGTGGATCTTGGAGCGCGTGGACGGCACAGCCACGGCGCAGGATGCCGCGATCGGGCTGGTGCCGCAGCGTGACGCCATCGACGTGCGCGGGCTCGACCTGTCGAGCGACCAGCTGTTCCAGTTGCTCGCCGTGGACGGGGGCGCTTGGTTACAAGAAGCCGGACGCGCGCTGGAGTTCCTCGGCCGCTTCGGCCAGCGTCTGCCGGCTGCGCTGCTCGACGAGCACGCCTCGCTGGTCAAACGCCTGCACGACTCGCTTCACTGAAAGGGCCGCGTGAAGGAAAAGCCAGGCATCTCGTATGGTGACGACGACGACGACGTGTGGAACGACACGGTGTGCGGACAATCGCAAGTACCGCGCTCGAAGTGGCCACCCGAGCAGATCGCGCAGGCGATGCGCGGGGGCATCCGGCCGCCCGATCGTGCGTTCGATCGTCTGCTACCGCGCGAGCTGCGCGACGTGTCCTGGCAACACTGGACACCGCTGCGCGTAGCCATGCGCGCAGCGCTGTGGTTCGACGCGATGGGCGTACAGACCGTGGTCGACATCGGCTCGGGCCCCGGAAAGTTCTGTGTGGCGGCGGCGCTCGCTGGCACCTGCGAGTACACGGGGATCGAGCAACGGCCGCGCTTGATCTCGGCTGCTACCGAGCTCGCGCAGCGCTTTGCGTTGCAAGACCGCGTGCGTTTCGTGCAGGGCGCGCTCGGCGAAGTGCAGCTGCCAGCGGCAGACGCATACTACCTCTACAACCCGTTCGGAGAAAATCTCTTCGGCTCCCACGAGCATCTCGACGAAGAGGTGGAGCTGGGGCACGCGCGCTTTGCGCGTGACGTGGCAGCCATCCAGACGCTGCTGCGTCAGGCGCCGGTCGGCACCTACGTGCTCACGTACAACGGCTTCGGCGGGCGCGTGCCCGCGAGCTATCGGGAAGTGTTGATCGACAGCGAGCTTCCAAACGTGCTGCGGCTGTGCAGGAAGGTGCGCCGCAACGAAGTCGACCATGCGCCCGAGCGTCAGGGCGGATACGGCGAGACGACGCAGCTCGCCGCTGCGGCGTCAGGCGACGCCGAGTAGATCGAGGATCGCATTCGCGAAGGTCAGCGGATGCGGTGGACAGCCGGGCACGTAGAGCGCGGGACCCACGCACTCGAGAAAGCCGCGCTCCACCCCCTGGGCCTGCTCGTAGAGGCCGCCGCTGATGGCGCACGCGCCCACTACCGCCAAGAAACGCGGGTCCGGCATGGCGTCCCATGCCAGCTGCACGGCATTCGCCATGGCGACGGTGATGGGCCCGCTGAGCACGAGAGCGTCGGCGTGGCGTGGCGACGCCACCCACTCGATGCCGAAACGCTGCAGGTCGAAGTTAACGTTGGCGAGCGCGTTCAGCTCCAGCTCGCAGGCGTTGCAGCCGCCGGCAGAGACCTGGCGCAGCTTGAGCGAGCGACCGAAGAGCTTGCCGAAGGTGGCGGAGGCGCGAGCTCTGACGGCCGCCTCTGTGTCCTGCCGGACAAGCAGTTGCTCGCGCGTGCCGCTGCCCATGCGCGGGTCCGTGGTGAACGCGAGCTTGTCTTGCGGGCAGGCCTGCACGCATTCGTTGCAGAACACGCACCGACCTAGATCCAGGGTGACTGGCTGCAGCGCGATGGCCTGCGTCGGACAAACGTCCACGCAAGCACGGCAGCCGCTTGCACACGGCTGCCCGCTGATCACCGGCAGCCCGCGGAAGCCGCGCGGCGTGGCAGTGCGCAGATCGTCGATGTACTGACTGCCCTGGGAGGCGCGGACTCGGAGTGACTTGAGCAAGCTCATAGATCGTGGCCGCAGTAGGAGAGATCGAAGCTCTTGTTGCAGATCGGGAAGTCGGAGATCTCGTTGCCTCGC
>JADGRG010000274.1 GCA_017881145.1 Sandaracinaceae bacterium
TGCTCCGCTTCCCGGTTGGGTCGCACCGGTGCTTCTGGGTGCCGCCGCGCTGTCCTGTGTCGCGGGCGTGCTATACGCGCTGATGCAACATGAGCTCAAGCGGTTGCTGGCGTTCCACTCGGTCGAGAACGTCGGCATCATCGCGCTCGGTCTCGCTGGGGCGCTGCTCGCGGCCGATGCCGGGCAGCGGCAGTTGGCGGCCGTCGCCTTCGCTGCTGCGATGCTGCATACCCTCAACCACGCGCTCTTCAAGTCGCTGTTGTTCCTGTGCGCCGGCTCGTTCCAACGGCAGGTCGGGATGCTAGATCTGGACCGTCTTGGCGGCCTGCTGCGCACGATGCCGTTGACCGGCGCAGCCTTCCTCATCGGGTCGATGGCAATCGCTGGAGTCCCACCGCTCAACGGATTCGCATCCGAGTGGTTGACGCTGCAAGCTCTCTTGCAGCTCGCCCTTCATGGCGGCCCGGCAGACACAGCCGCTGGCACGCTCGCCGCTGCTGCACTTGCTGCCACCGCCGCGCTCGCTGTGTTCTGTTTCGTTAAAGTCGTCGGCCTCGTGCTTCTGGGGGCGCACCGGCAGAAGATCGTGGCAAGCTCACACGAAGTTCCGGCGTCGATGACCGGCCCGGTCATCTTCCTGGCGGGCTTGTGCCTGGCGATCGGCGTGGTACCTGGGGTTGTGCTCGGTCCAATTGGACATCTGTCGCCATATGGCCCGCTCACGGCAAGCGCCTATGGCATCACGCTGACAGTGCCCGGAAGCGGAGCGTTCGCACCGCTCGCAGTGGCTGCCTTCATCGCGGTGTGCACGGCCGCGCTGCAGCTGGCGCGCCGTCAGGCGGGTACCACCGCCCCGAGCCCGATGTGGATCTGCGGTCAGGTGCCCGACAGCCGACTCGCATGGACCTCGGCGGGGTTCACCAAATCACTGCGGCTTGTCCTAGCGGTCGTTCTACGTCCGCAGCGCACAGTCAGCATCGAGCTTGACGGCGTGCTCGTACGCAGCGTCGTGCATGAGTCTGAAGTTCCGCACTTGTTCGACGACATGCTCTATCGACCCGTGCTCGGCCGCGTACTGGCCTTCAGCCGCGTGTTGCGCCGGATGCAGTCCGGCAGCCTGCGCGCATATCTGAGCTATCTGCTGGTCACGCTCGCCGTGGTGCTGGCCGTCGTTCGCGTAGGGCTGAGGTGATGCGCGGCTACGGGCTTGGAATCGCAGTTCAACTGGCGGGCTTGGTGATGGCACCGCTGCTTCCGGGCTTGATTCAGACGATCAAGGCTCGCCTTCAAGGACGCCGCGGCACCTCACCGCTTCAGCCGTACCGCGATCTGCGCAGGCTGTGGCGCAAGCGGACGGTAGCACCGCTGGACACCACGTTCGTGTACCGGACGGCACCGTCGCTGAGTGCGTCGGCACTCGCGTGTGCCTTGCTGGTCGTGCCCATTGGGGCGAGCACGGTTGGTTGGTTTGGATCCGACATGCTGGTGCTGCTAGGGCTGCTGGCGCTGGCACGCTTTGCAACCGCCGCCGCGGCCTGGGACCCTGGCGGGGGGTTCTCGCTGATGGCGGCTGGCCGGGACCTGATGTTCTCGGTCTTTGCCGAACCGCTGCTGCTGCTTGCACTGGTGCTGGTCGCGTTAGGCGCCCAATCCACCGACCTGGTGCAGATGGTCGCCGCATCGGGCGATGCGCGGGTCGCCAGTTTGCCTGCGCACTGGTGCGCGGCGCTGGCTTTCGGCCTGGTCGTGCTCGTGGAAACCGGCCGCCAGCCGATCGACAACCCCGATACGCACCTGGAGCTGACGATGGTGCACGAGGGTCCTTTGCTCGAGTACGCGGGGCGCGACCTTGCGATGCTGCAGTGGACCGCGGCAGCTCGCCACTGGCTGGTGCTCATGCTCGCCGCCGGCCTGTTCGTCCCGCTGCCTCAGACGGCTCCCTGGAACATGCTCGCGTTGGCGGCGGTGGTTACAGCCTTATGCGCGCTGGTCGCCGTGGTGGAAAGTTCGCTGGCAAAGATGCGGATCCTGCGCGTGCCGGCGCTGCTCGGCGCGGGCGTTGCCACCTGCATGATCGGGCTGGCGTCGTGGATCGCACAAGGAGCCACGTGACCTCGCTCATCGCAACCGTCTGCGTGGCGCTGGGCCTGGGAGTGGTCGTCGTCCGCCGCCGCTCAGTCGCGCTGACGCTCGTGACCGCCCAGTCGCTGCTGCTTGCAAGCGTCGCGCTCTGGCGTACGAGCGGCCATCTCGAGCTGTTGCCTGCCGCAGGTGGGCTGCTCCTGCGCGCGGTCGCGATCGCGACGATCCTCGGTATCGGCATCGCGCGCACACGCGAAAGCCAACCGGTGCGGGCGGGCATCGAACCGATGGCGCGCGCTGTCATCGCGCTGGCGGCGTTGCTCGCGATCCCCGCGCTCGTGCCGTCCCTCGGCTTTGGCGACCAGAACGCCCAACGCGCGGCCATCGCGCTTGGCGTGCTGGGGATCGTGATCGCACTCACGCGTCGGGCCACGATCTTGCAGATCCTCGGGATCATCGTCGCCGAGAATGGGGCTACGCTCGCCGCGCTCTCAGCCTCCAATGCCGTGCCCGACGTTATCGGATTGGGCGTGATCTTCGACCTGCTGCTCATCGCCGTTGTGGCGAGCGCCTTCCATACACGCATCTTCGGCCAATTCGGTTCAGGCGACACTGCGCATCTGCGAGAGCTGCATGACTGACGAGCTCACGATCCCGCTCACGGCGGCGGCCGTTGTCGCGCCGGTTTTGGTCGCGCTGGTGCTGCAGGTTGCCCGCAGCGAGCGCACTGCCCACCGGCTCAATCGGGTCGGCGCCGTAATCACTGCGATCGTGGGGCTGGGCGCAGCTGCGGCGATGCTGACCCGCGAGTCGCACGCAACCAGCTGGGTGATCGCAGACACGGCTTCTGGCATCTACGTGGGCGTCGTGACCGTGATCGCGCTGATGAGTGCGCTCCTTTCACCCGCCTACTTGAGCGGTGCCCAAGGCGAGTTCTTCGCGGCCAGGCGCAGCGTGCGCTCCTACTACCTGATGCTCTATGCCTTCTGGTCGGCATTGGTCGCGATTCCAGTGATCGCGAACCTGGGTATCGGCTTGCTCGTGGTCGAGGCGACGACGGCCGCATCGTCGGTGCTGGTCGCCTTTTCGGGCAAGCCACGCGCCCTCGAGGCCGGCTGGAAGTACCTCATTCTCACGACTCTGGGCATGAGCCTTGCCTTCCTGGGCATCGTGATCATGTTCGTCGCATCAGCTGCGCGCGGTGGCGGGATCGGTCAACTCGATTGGTCGGCGCTGCCCGGAACCCTGGCTCACATCCCACACGGCGCGGCCGTCGCCGCATACGCGCTGGTGATGTTGGGACTTGCTACCAAGATCGGCTGGGCACCGGTGCACAACTGGCTCCCCGACGCGCACAGCGAAGCACCCGCACCGGTCAGCGCGATGCTCTCATCTGCGCTGCTGCCAACGGTGATGCTGCTGGCCTGGCGCCTGCGCGACGCAGCCAGCGGAGCGATTGGCAACACCGCCGCAACCGCGCCACTGGCTGCATTTGGCATCTTCTCGGTGGCAGTCGCGGTCCCGTTCCTTTGGCAGCCAATGGCATGGAAGCGCCTGCTTGCCTATCACAGCCTGGAACACATGGGCATCATCACGGTCGGGATCGCTATCGGCAGCCCGCTCGCGCTGGCCGGCGTCGTGTTGCATTTCGCTGGCCACGCCCTGGCAAAGGCGCTCGGTTTTTACGCCGCCATACCCCTGTATCAGATTCAACCCGACGCCGCCCGACACAGCGCTCGCGATGTGGCAGCATCATCTCCCACCACCTTCGCCGCTATGGCGGTCTGTGCCTTCACCCTCGCCGGATTGCCACCCTCGCCACTGTTTTTCAGCGAGCTGTTCATCATCCTGGGTGGGATCGAATCCGGCCAAGTCGTGCTCGCGAGCACGCTTGCAGTGCTGATTGCGTTTGCCTTCATCGGGCTGCTTCATGCACTCCTCGAAGCGCTCCAGACCAACTCCGGGCAGGACAGCCAGCCGGCACGAAAGACCAGCGAAGAGCGCGCCGCGCCAATACTGATACCGACCTTACTTACAGCGGCCGCGCTTGCAGCACTGACGGCTTATGCCTGGCTCCTACCAGCCTCAGGGATCGTTCGTCATCTTGCCCAGGGGATCTCATGATGGGAGGCAACTGGCCGGCCGATGCTGCGCTCGAGACAGCCACGAACGAGGTCGAGATTCGAAGGGTTCCGCCGCAGCTTTGGCGCGACACGGTTTCGCTCCTGCTCCGACACGACCACACATTTTGCGATTTGCACGTAACCGGACTCTCTGGAGCCATCGAGTTGCGTGCAACGTTCATCCGCGACGGCCGCTTCCAGATTGTCACCTGCCTGCCCGACGCCCAACGCGCACCCACCATTGTCGACCTGGTGCCGGCCGCCGACTGGGATGAGCGCGAGGCGGCCGAGCTCAGCGGTGTCGCATTTGCCGACCGCCAGACCCGGCCGCTCACCACGCATCCCGAGCAGCTGGAGCGTTGGACGACCAGCGTGCGAGGACGCGACACGCACCAGGTTGCCGTCGGCCCGATCCACGCCGGCATCATCGAGTCCGGACACTTCCGTTTTCACGTGGTCGGCGAACGCATCCTGCGACTCGACCTGCGCCTGTTCTACAAGCAGCGTGGGCTCGAACGTGCAGCTGTCGGCCAGACACTCCCGGAAGCGCTCGCCGTCGCCCAGCGCGCGTGTGCAGCATGCGCAGTCACCAACAGCGTCGCGTACGCGCAGGCCTGCGAGCAAGCGATGGGATTGAGCCCGACCCCGGAGCTTGCCGGCGCCCGCACCCTTCTGCTCGAGCTCGAGCGGCTGTATAACCACCTCAACGATATCGGCGCCGCCTGTGCCGGCGTCGGTTTCGCCCCTGGCAACATGATCTTCGCCGCGCTCAAAGAGCGCGCGCAGCGCGTCAACCTTTCGCTGACGGGCCACCGTTTTCTCTTCAACACGGTCCAGGTCATGCGAAGCGATATCCAGATCGAGAAGCGATACGCGCTTGACGCGCGCAGCGAGCTCCGCGATATTCGTCTTGCCGCTGAACGCGCATGGCGTGAAGTGCTCTTTCACGGCTCAGTACAGAACCGTTTCGACGGTGTTGGCGTCATCACCACCGCCGACGCCACAGCGCTGGGAGCGGTGGGACCGGTCTCGCGCGCGTGCGGGCTGGCGTACGACGTCCGCGTCTCAAGCCCGCGGCTCGCCTACCCCAGCTTCAA
>JADGRG010000275.1 GCA_017881145.1 Sandaracinaceae bacterium
GGCGGCAGACAGTCGCTCACGCACGCGATCGAAGGCGAGCAAGGGATCTTCAGGTGCGAGCCGACGAACGAGCGGTCCTTCGACGCTACCCAGTGCGCTCAGCAAATGAGCGGCTGCCTTGGCCAGCCCGGCTTCAGAGAGCAGCTCGGGATAGTCGGTCTCGGGCGTGGAACTCCATAATGCATAACGGCGCGAGAAATACAGGTCGAAAGTGGCACGCTGGGCGTTGTCATCGACGCCCCGCTGCACGCGGCGAATCTCGGGATGGGCACTGAGGCGTGAGGCCAGAGCAGCGCTTGCGCGCACCAGCGTGGGTTCGTCCGCGCCGCTCAGCGTGAGCACCATGCGCTGGCCGAGAGCGGACTTTGAGAGGCCTTTGAGTACGTGCGCGCCCCACGCGTCGTCGCCGTCCGGCAAGAAATGCGTGATGTCCGTGCTTACGTGGAAGTGAGTCGCGCAATAGGCTGCGAGCAGCACACAGATGGCTGCCATGATCGAGCCCGCCAGCACAGGTCGCTGGCGTGGTGCTGGCGTTTGAACTTCGCTGCCCATGCTCATTTCGTCGGTAGGCGGAACAGGCGAGCGCGTTCGGCTTCGTCGTAGTGTTGGTCGAGCTTCACGTCGAGAAACCGCAACACAGTGGAATCACCCGTCGGTTCCTCGATGGTCATTTGTTCGACGACAAAGCCCCGGCCAAGCAAGGTCGCGCGCTTGATGATGCGTGCGAGGTCCGGCGCCTTGGGTGTGAGTACAAGCTGCCAGCCGCCGCTCGGCGTGCTTTGGAACGCCAGCGTGTACAAGCGATCGAGAGATGCGCGATCTCCCGACAGCACGTAGAGGAAGGTCATCACGAAATGCCGCACCACCGAGTTTTCTTGCAGATCAATTCGGCGAGTGCCCGAGCCGTCGGCGATGCGCAGCACGCTGCCTTCGAGCAACAAGGTCGACGGCTCTGGTTTTTCCGCACGCCGTAGCAGCAGGTTCGGGGCCGCAAAAGCGATTATGCCCTCCGAGTGCAAAGGGCGCTTGAGTAGCGCGATGTGCTTTTCTTCCTGGTAGCGGGCGCGCATGCCCGAAAGGCCCGCAAGCCGCGTGAGTAGCTGGTCGAGCGAGGTGACGTGGACTTCGCTCGTGGCAGGCGTTGGGGGTGCGCCGACGCGCTTTGGCTGCGCGTGCGTGATCTGCGTGTGGGCCGTCAGCAGCGAGGCAAGCAACGCTCCCACTGCAAGGGCACCGCAAGCGCGCAGGGCTAGGCGAGTAGAACTCATGCGAAGTCGATCTCCCCAATCGGTAAGCGTCCACTGCGATACAGATCGAGCACCGCGTGGATGTCGCGATCCATGGCTCGATCCTGGCGATGTCTTTCGGCGACGCGCCGCACCGCAGTGTGCAAGGCACGGCCCCGCTCATGGGTACGTGACAACTCCAAGAGATCGGCGGCTTGGCACAGCGCCAGGAGATGAATGCTGGCTACGGTTTCGCTTAGCTCGAGAACTCGCAGGCAGTCGCGGGCGGCGATTGTGCCCATGCTGACTTTGTCTTGATTGTGATTTTCGGTGCTCCGGCTGAAAGCGCTGGCTGGCATGGTCAGTTTGAGCGCCTCGGCGGTCAGAGCGGAGCTGCTGATGCCCATGGCTTTGAAGCCGAAATTCACAGTCATGGCGGTGCCCTCGGCGCCGACCAGGTTGGCAGCGAGGCCGCCATTGGTGACGGGATTGAGCAGCAAGGCCAACTGGCGATCGAGCAAATCGGCCACGCTTGCAACCAGCGTCTTGAGCGCATCCATCGCAAAGGCGATGTGTCCGCCGTAGAAGTTGCCACCGCTCAAGATCCGTCCGGTCTCGAAATCGATGATGGGATTGTCGTTGACACTATTGGTCTCGGTTTCGATCAGCCGCCGCGACAAGGGCAGCGCATCGAGCAGCACCCCGATGACGTGGGGCGCGCAGCGAATCGAGTAACGGTCTTGCAGCCGTACCTGGTCGCTCGGGGCCTCTGGGTCATACTCAAGATCCTCGCGGATCCAGCGTGCGCAGGCGCTCTGCCCGGGATGGGGTTTCAACGCGAAGATTCGCTCATCGAAATGGCCTGCAGAGCCGCGCGTGGCCTCGCTGGCCATCGCAGTCAGTGCGGCGGACAGTCGGGCAAGTCGGCGCGCACGCTCGAAGGCCAGACAGGCAAGCCCCGTCATCACCGAGGTGCCATTCATGATCGCCAGGCTCTCTTTGGGAGCGAGTTCGATCGGCGCAAGACCGCACGCCGTCAGCGCTTCTGCTGCGGGCAGCACGCGTCCGGCATGCATGACCTCGCGCTCGCCCGCTAGGCACGCAGCGAGATACGACAAGGGAGTCAGGTCTCCACTTGCCCCAACCGAGCCTTCGCATGGGATGCACGGCACGATGTCGTGGTTCAGTAGATTGCAGAGCCCTTGCAGAACCACCGGTCGAACGCCCGAATAGCCGCGAGCGAGCGATGCGAGACGGGTTGCTACCACCGTGGCACCTTCTACACGTCCCAACATCGCACCGGTGCCCGCGCCATGCATGCGGTAGAGATTGCGGGGAAGCTGCTCCAGCAGTTCCTCGGGCACGTTCACCCCACAGGAGTCGCCGAAACCCGTGCTCACGCCATACACGGCTTGTCCGCGCGTGAGCGCGTCGTGCAGCAACTTCCGCCCCTGCTCCAGCGCGTCGCGGTAGGCGCTGCCGGACTCGATCGAGGCGTGGGCCTGTCCGCGGGCCAGCGCCAATACCAGCTCGATGGTCAGTGGCTCTTTGCCCAGGACGATGGTCGGGCGTTGCTCTTCAGGCACGTTTGCTCCAGAAGTCGTAGAAGTTGAACCAGTTGTCCGGGGCGAGGCGACAGTAGTGTTCGAGGCGTGTGGCGAAACGCTGGACGTGCTCGCGCAGCGCCTGTTCACGCCCTGCTCGCGGCAGGGTGACCTGCTCGGCGAAGGGTTCGCAGTACAAGTCGTAGCGATTTGGCGGGTGGCGCAGGGCGAAGGTCAACAGCACGGGACAACGCAAGACGGAGGCCAATGCCAAGGGGCCGGTCGGAAAAGGCGCGCTGCCGCCCAGGAACTCGACGTCCACTGTTTTTCCAGTCAGGTCGCGGTCACCGAGAATCGCGACGAACTCGCCACGTGCCAGGCATTCGCGCAGGCGCAGCGCGAAGTCGATGCCCGTTCCCGGCTCCAACAAGCGCGCATGCACCCCGCCTCCCAGCC